>CAYIZZ010000001.1:0-4121 GCA_964367945.1 uncultured Oscillospiraceae bacterium
CAATATCGGGCCAATATTTAGCACCTTCTTTTTCAGTCCACAGATATTTTTCTTCAAAATCCGGGCCTAGATAGGGGTTGTCCTTTAAATGACGAATAACCCACAGAAAATACATGGCATATCCCGGCGCCGCTACTTGTGGATGAACCAAATTAGGCTCGATGGTGATGGTGTCGTTGTGTTCAAGCAGTTCGCCTTCGTCGCCTATACGCACTAAACCAAACCCGTCTTTTGGTGCAAACTTGTAGAAATAAACTTCCGGTTGGTCATGACTGTGCGATGGGAATCCGGCCCAGCGTCCGGGATAGTGCACATCCTCGCCAAACATAATGTTGCTGTGTGGGGTGATGCGCTTATCCATGCTGGTGCGCACAATACGTCTGCCACAATCCTCCATGGTGCCTTCGCCACGAACTTCTTGTGTGGTATTGTGCATGTCATATACATGTGGCTCGAATTCAGTGTCATTTTCAGTACTCACAATAGCAAGCTCGGCTTTTTCCGACACACCACGAATGGTATAAGCAGTGTTTCTATCTACGTTTAAAGTGTAAATATCTGCCTCAAAGCAGTTTTTACGGCTTGCGGAATCAGTTTTGCCGCAATAACTTACATCAACACTACCGCTAAGTAGTATCACCACTTTTTCTAAAGGTTCATTAAAGGAAAACTCTTGTCCGCAGCTAAGCTCTAAAATGCCAAAGTTCATCAGCATACTGCTAAATTTACCACCAATTTCTGTGATGGCATTATATCCTTTTGCAAATCCACCTACTGGTTCTTTAATTTTCATGTTTAATCTCCGCTTTTATTCATATCGTCGATCCATTTAAGCGCCGCTTCAAATACAGCTTTTCTTGAAGGCTCAAACAAACGCAAGCGGTCAAATTCTTTTGGGTTATCCTGCATAGTTTGGCGTAAAGTGTCAGAAAAAGTCATGCGTAGGTTGGTTCCTACATTTATTTTAGCTATGTGATATTCTTTCATTTTTTCTTTGTCGGCTGCAAAAAGTCCACTTGCTCCATGGACTACTAAAGGCACATCGCATGAATTTTGAATTTGCTGTAAAACATCAAAGTTCAGGCGAGTGGCAGAAGATGTTTGACGGTGGATGTTGCCCACTGAAACCGCTAACATATCTGTATCTACTTCTTCGCAAAAGCGTTTCACTTCGTCTGGATCGGTTAAGATAGGTGCGGCATCGCTGATGTCACTGTATGGTACGTCGCCTAGCTCGCACTCTACAAAAACTCCGTTTGCATGTGCATATTCCACCACTTTTTTTGCGTTTTTGATATTTTCTTCTAGTGGTAGTTTGCAACCATCATACATTACAGAAGTATATCCGGAGTCTATTGCTTCGAAAATCACATCTAAATCACTGCAGTGGTCTAAATGAGCACTGACAGGAACACTGGCAGATTCCGCGATGGAACGAAGCAACGCACCCCAGTGTTTTACAGGCAACGCTTGGCAACATGCGCGGTTTGTCATCAGTAGTACCGAACGTTGTCTTTCATCGGCAGCACGTACTACCTCATACGCATCTTCATAACCTAATACATTAAAGCCTACAACAATACTACCGTCGGTTTTAGCATTTTGGATAACATTCAATATACCTTTTGTCATGATGTGTGTACCTCCTCAAATGTGTTTTCATCCATAAATTTTTTCACTTGATGCAAAGTGGGCATGTCGTCACCACAGGTAAGGCCCATAAGCGTGATGGCGGCACAGGCACTGCCCAGTTCCATTGCCTGAATAAGGCTGTAGTCGTTGAATAGTCCATACAAAACACCGGAAGCGTATGCATCGCCGGAGCCAAATGTTTTCTTGATAGGCTTATCAATGATGGAACATCTCACCGGTTTGTTGTCTTTTGTGTATGCTACTGAGCCTCTGGGGCCGTCTTTGATGATGACAAGTTTTGCACATTTATCAAGATATGCCTTTGCCGAGGCGGCGTTGTCTGTGTTGCCCGGCATGGTGGTAAGCTCGACAGCATTAAACTCTTCACGGTTGCCTATGATAATATCGGTAATGGATAAAATCTTATGATAAACAATAGAAGTTTCTTCGTCACTTGCCCAGCCAAAAGGCCTGAAATCAATATCAACAATAAGCAATGTACCGTGCTTTTTGGCGTATTCGGCCACCTTGAACATAGCTGTGCGTGTGGGCTCGATTGAAAGTGCTGTGCCCGACACCACCACTGCTGCTGCGTTTGCAATATAGTTTTCGTCTATCTCGTCGGCTGAAAGTAGAGTATCGGCGGTACTGTTGCGATACATATATGATCCACTTTGCTTTGGAGCTAAAATTTCGGTGACGGAAAGACAGTTGGGTGCACCTGTTTGGTCAAATAAAAGATGGCTGGTGTCAATACATCGCTTTTCAAACACCTCTTTTACATAATCACCCATGCCGTTTCCGGCTACTTTTCCGATAAAGCCGACACGGAGCCCTAAAAGCGCCGAGCCTTGTGCGATTAACGCCGGAGAGCCGCCCACTGTTTTCAAATAAACGCTATTATCCTTAAACGGAGCGTTGTTTGTTTGGCAGTTTAGGTCAATTCCTGCACGGCCAACCGGCACTACATCCAGCTTACGGCCTGAGATATACTCAACAAATGACATATTTAACCCCCTGTTATGAATTTGACAGCTTTCGAGAAAAGTTTTGTTTTGTTTCGTTTCGAAAGATGCATTGCGTTTATTATATCACTGCTAAAAATAGATGTCAATAATAAATATGATGATTTTCTTTATTAAACAGGGGTTTGTAAATAAGGTTGAAATAGATAGGGGATATATTGTTACGAAAATAAATGTTTCGTTTTGAAAGATTTTTACTTGTGTTTTTATGAGATTTGTGATATGTTGATATTATGATTGAAATAGGCAAGAGAAAGGATTATACATGTTGCGAGCAGAGAGACTTAATACTATTAAGCAACTTTTGATGGAGCAGAAAAGTATTTCCAGCAAAGATATTTCGGATAACTTTGGCGTTAGTGAAGTGACAGCCAGAAAAGATCTTGACAAGCTTGAGGATGAGGGTTTTTTGGTGCGCACATTCGGTGGTGCTATTTTGCAGACGACACAAGGCGATAATTCTTTTGATGATTTAACAGGTGCGCAGGATAAAAAGCAAGAGCTTGAAAGACAAATGGTGGTGAAAGCGGCCCTGAAATGTATAAACAAGGGTGACGCCATTTATCTGGGTTCGGGCAGAACATGCTCCCTTTTAGCACAAAGTTTGCCACAAGATTATAACCTTTCTGTGGTGACGAATAACATAAGCGCTGTGCCAACACTGGTGGAAAAAGGCATGTATGTGTATCTTATTGGTGGTGAAGTGGCCA
Source organism: uncultured Oscillospiraceae bacterium (assembly GCA_964367945.1). GTDB lineage: Bacteria > Bacillota > Clostridia > Oscillospirales > Ruminococcaceae > JAAYCI01. Next base: position 3,368 of record CAYIZZ010000001.1, read on the forward strand.
GGGTGAAGGATAGTGGTCCGCTGTTTTCTTGTATATCCGATCCCATCCCGTATTTTGAGAATATTTGCATTAGCAAGGCATTTACCAGTTGTTATGGGTTTTCAGATGTGAGTGGTATCACGGTGGAGTCGATGATAAGCACATATATTTATAAGGCACTTGCGAAAGTTCAAAGTGAGTGGTATATGATGATAACACAGGACAAGTATACAAAAATAGGTATGCATCGTGTAGGTGATCTTGATATGATAAATCATTTGATTGCACCAAAAACGCCAGATGATGTTGCAAAGATGCTGGAAAATGGCGGTGTTAACTTTATAGAAGTAGAGTGAAATTTCTGCATAAAGTAAATTATTTCTTATAGGATGTATATGTTATGTGATGAGCAAAAATAATTAAGAATTTTATTGTATTTTTTTCGCGTACAATATTGTAATATCATTTAAATGTTGTATAATAATGAGTTAGGTGTATATTATTATATGTGTATTTGAAGGAGAACTACATGTCCTTAGATTTATCATCACAAAATGATGCCAAGCAAAAAGAAACTGATGTACCACGGCATAAAAATTTAAAGAAAAGCGATGCGACACAGCAGAGAGGTACTGTAACAAGGCAAGGCCTTTCTTTAAAGCGAAATGTCAGCTTGCAAAAAGACAGACCACTGCAAAAGGGTAAAACCCTGCAAGAAAGTGCTGCGCTGCAAAAAAGTATTGAGCAAAAGCGAATAGAAGTCTCGCAAAATGTA
>CAYIZZ010000001.1:4221-64783 GCA_964367945.1 uncultured Oscillospiraceae bacterium
GCAGTGCAAGAAACAGCAGTGCAAGAAACAGCAGTGCAAGAAACAGCAGTGCAAGAAACAGCAGTGCAAGGTGATACTCCTAATAAGGATGAAAAATCACAGCAAAGTGTTAAGCTAGAGCTTAGCGAAGAACTGAAGCAAACTGCAAGTAAAGATAAAACGCCAAAACGTACACGGGTGGGTGTGCGAATTTTGGCGTGTTTTTTTACGTTTATTTTTGTTTTACTTATTGGAGTGTTTGGAGCTACCACGGTTATTGCCTATGGCCCCAGCCCCACGGCGCGTGATCTTTTGGTCACTTCAGTTTTGGAGACCAGTGCACTTAAGTTTGTAGCACATATGTATTTTGACCAAGAGGAAATAGACACTATACTGGAAAATAACAGCGTAAAAGAGACAGATGCTGTTACCGACACAGATTTGATACAGTTTGAACAACAAGAGTCGGATGAGAATATTCAGCCGCTGGTGATTGAAACAGTAAACGGAAACACTTTTACAGGAAAAATGCTTATAGTGCAGGATCCATCCAGGGTATTTGTGGGCACATCTGCCGACGAATTTACAGGTCAAGATGGACAAACTGTTCAGGAGATTATAAACCGACACGGTGGTGTGGGTGGCATGAATGCAGGTGGGTTTGCAGATATAGGCGGTGTCGGCAATGGTGGCACACCGCTGGGTATAGTTATCAGCCAAGGTACACTTTTATGGGGCGATAGAGGCACTACATACGATGTCATCGGCATGGATAATGAAAACAAATTTGTGGTGGGTAGAATGACGGCTCAGGAAGCTTTGGATAGAGGTATCAGGGATGCTGTCAGCTTTGGGCCGGTACTTATTGTAAACGGCGAGATGATGGAAATCACAGGACAAGGCGGTGGACTGAACCCACGCACGGCTATAGGCCAAAGGGCAGACGGGGCCATGCTTCTTTTGGTGTGTGATGGCCGACAAGCTAACAGTATCGGGGCCAGTATGAGTGATGTGGCCGAGGTTATGGCACAGTATGGTGCAGTTAATGCGGCAAACTTGGATGGAGGATCATCCACCATTATGTATTATGAGGATGAGCTTATAAACGTGTCGTCATCATTGTATGGGCCAAGAGATATACCCACTGCCATTGTTGTGGCGCCTGAAAACGCAGGAGGTGCCTAAAATGCAAAAGATTAAAAGCTTACCCAAATTTTGGCGGATATATATTATTGTTGTGCTGGTGTTTTTGGTAGCCATCGCAGGAGGCCTTATCTATCTGTGGAACGCAATGGCAGAATATGAAAAAAGTACGCCTGAATATGCTCTTGCGGCAGTGGATGCTGTTTTTGCGGCAGATCAATATGATCAACTTGCCGAAAATGCCAAAATAGAAAATAGCCTGTATGAATCAAACGATGTTCGTAGTGCTTTGCTGCAAGAAAGGTTGGATGCGGGACAGTTGCAAACAGCCAGAATGGCAGGCGAGGGAACAGCTACTCAGCATGTTTATCAAGTAAAAAATGAAGAAAATATCATTGGTAGTTTTAATCTTGTGTATAAAGATGAAGGAATGTTTGGATATTGGCAGATAGAAAACCCTCAAATTATTCCGGTGCTTTGGGGTGAGGTGACAGTACGCCTGCCGTCCACTTATCAGCTGATTATAAACGGTGTGCCGGCTGGTGAAGAACTTGTTTTGCAAACTGATGTAGCGTATGACGAGCTTGAAAAGTTATCTGATGATGTAGCAAAACCCACTCAAACAGAATATAGTATCGCAAATTTATACGCACAACCTAGCATTTCGGTAATAGACGAGCTTGGCGGTGAAATGGATATATCTATTTTGGAAGAGGCACCGTGGACAGTGGCGTTTTCGCAAGAAGCTGAACAACAAACGCAGTATTATGCTGAGCCACAGTTGCCACAGCCGACAGAGGACTTGGCCGGGCTACAAGCGATGGCTATTGCAGACGCTGAAAACTATTCGCGTTTTCTTTCAGATGACAACTCTTTCACACAGCTTGCGGCCAGGCTTTTGCCGGGCAGTGGCATTTACAAAGAAATGAGTATGATGGAAACGATGTTCTACACTCCGCACACCAGCGTGAGCTTCACTGATGAAAAAACAAACAATATCGTGCGGTATAGCGATGATATATTTGGAATCGATGTAGATTATTTATACACAGTGTTTCGTGGTCAACACCGCCCATATCTTTTTGACACAAAGGTGACATTTATATATGTGCGCTGGGATGGTGGCTGGCGAATTGGTGATATTCAAATAAGAACTTAATGTAAAGTCAAGGAGTCTTTATGCGTAAAAGTATTACGTTGGCTGTGATATTTTCGATTATATGTGTTGTGGTTTTGCTTTCACAAAACATTGTTTTTGCTAGTGATGTAACGGTGCAGTCAGAACAATCAGAGTATGTTTCTTTAGAAATAACAAACGATGCGGGCGCACAGATGTCATCTTTACAAGATGGAAACACATCATCGGGTGTTACGTTTTCACAAGGTGAGACAATTACTATATTGCCACAAACCTCGGCAGAAGCTATTTATATCACTTGGGATAGATACCCACAAAGTGGATATAGCATAAGCCAGAGTGGTGCGCAAATAGAGCAAAATAGCGGATTTTTCCAAGATTACACATTGATATCTGCCGAAGGTGGCACACCTGTTACCATTCAGATGAATAGTGAAGGAAAAGCTACGGAAATACGCATGATTAGCAGTGCAAATGAAGTGCCGGCAGATGTGCATGTATGGCAAAATCCAGCCGAGCGTGCCGACATATTGATATTAACCACTCATGCTGACGACGAGCATTTGTTTTTTGGCGGTGTAATGCCCACTTATGTCGACAGGGGAGGCATTACCATCCAAGTGGCATATATGGTCAACCACTCTACCGAACCATATCGTCAGCAAGAGCTTTTAAACGGGCTTTGGGAGGCCGGGGTACGTCATTATCCTATCATTCCGCAGTTTCCAGATATATTCAGTGATTCGCTGGAACATGCAAAAACTATATACAGTGAATCGGAAGTCACTGATTATGTGGTAGGTCTTTTGGAACAGTTTGAGCCAAAAGTGGTGGTGGGGCACGACTTGAACGGTGAGTATGGACATGGCGCACATATGCTGTATGCCGAATGTTTACTAAAAGCAGTGGAAACAGCACAATTTCAGCCACAAAAAGTGTATTTGCATTTGTATGCAGAAAACGAGATTGTGATGGATGTGGATACACCACTGGAACATTTTAATGCTCGCACAGCATTTGAGGTGGCAGAAGATGCATTTGCGCATCATCGTTCACAGCAAACATACTTTTCAGTAGAAAAAGACGGACCGTATGATTTGCGAAAGTTTGGCCTGGCGTTTAGTCTTACCCAGCCAGATACCGGAAATGATATGATGGAAAATATCACAACATATGCGCAAGAAGAGCAAATTGCAGCTGAAGAAGAGGCCCAGCGATTAGCAGAAGAGCAGGAAGCCCAACGTTTGGCAGAAGAGGCAAAAAAGGCCGAGGAAGAGGCAAAAGCCGCACAGGAGATGGAAGCACAGCAGAATGCAGAAAATACGCAAAATCTATATGTGCTTGTACTGTGTGTAGTTATTTTGGTTGCTTTAGTGACAATTATTTGTTTAGCCATTCGAATAAAGAGAAAAAAATAACAGTATAACATTGAATAAATAAAACGGAGTATCTTCACGTAAAGTGAATTTACTCCGTTTTCATTATACTATGATTTATATGTTGTTGATTTTAGTCATATATTGCAAAAACACATCGGGAAGAAGGGGTCTTGAATAAAAATATCCCTGGAAAAATGTGATAGAATCACTCATTTCACGCAGTATCTCCACTTGCTGTAGTGTTTCTACACCCTCTACCACAATGCATGTGGGTCTGTATGCATTACACATTTCAGTGATACATCGCAATGCTGTGGCTGTTTGTGGCATTGACACGATATTGTCAATAAGGCTTTTATCCACTTTGATTTCATCGAACGCGATTTTTGAAAGTATAGATAAATTTGCGTATTCACGTCCGAAATCGTCCAATGATATTTTGAATCCATACGACTTTATGGCTTCTAAAATATCATTTAGATTATCCACAAGAATGTTGCTTATATGCTCGGTAAGTTCTATGGTAATCCATTTAGATTCAATATCATGCTTTTTACACACATCATAAATACGCTGCGCTATATGATATTCAAGGATGGTGACACGAGAAAAATTCACAGAAATAGGTATAAGTGGAATACCATCATCTTTCCATTTTTTTAGCTGAGCGCACACGCTGTCAAGAACATGGAAGTCTAAAAGATGTATGATACCGTCCGACTCATAAACAGGCAAAAATTTATCAGGAGGAATGAATCCACCGTTTGGATCTTCTTTACGAACCAGTGCCTCTGCGCCCATCACTTTTTCGCCTGTAACAGATACCTTAGGCTGCAACATCACAAAAAAATCACCGGCGCTAATGGAAGCGTTTAGGTCTGCGGCAACAGTGGCGTGATATGTTTTTATATGGCTGTGGGAAGCGGTGTAGTACGTTTGTTTATCCACATACATCAGCTCGTCAGCATAGGCTATTTGCTGGTATATTTCGCTTGTGTCGGTACAAAATGCACTACCGATGGATAGTGTCAAATCGGTACGATTTTCAGACATCTGACGAAGCATGGAAAGCTTTTCTTCAAACTCACCTCGGTCAATATTTATCGCTAATATCACAAATTCATCCCCACCTGTACGAAACAGATTCTGAGAAAAAAATGTGCGCATCATTTCCACCGTTTTAAGGATAAGATTGTCACCGTATTCATGGCCATAAGTGTCGTTTACTTGCTTTAAGCCGTTGATATCAAGATATACAATCCCAACCGAATCCACTTTGTCAGTTATTAATTGATTGATAACTTGCGCATATTTACTGCGGTTATAAAGGCCGGTAAGTGTGTCTACAGACGCTATATATTCCAGCTCTTTACGAATGGTGTAGTCTTTTAAATCACTGGCGATAAACAACGATACAGAATGTAAAAATAAAGTTTCATCAATGTTTTTATTGATGTTTACAACACCTAAAAAACCTAATACTCTGTCGGTCATCATTAAAGGTGATACCATCATGGAATGAATACCAGACAAATCCAAAGTGCGGTATATTTCTTGGTTGATTTCAGGATGAATAGTAAAATTATCAATTAAGGTAACTTTATTGCGGGGTTCTTTTTTTTGCCAAAAAGAAAAAAGATTGCCCGGAATTTTGTTGTATTCTGCCGGCATAGGAATCTGGCCAACTTTTGCCCAGTCGTAAATTTTAGACAGAAAATCTTTGTTTTCTAAAGTCTCGTATATGAAAACTCTATCGGCGTCATAAAAATCACCTATAGTATCTAAAAGGGTATTTATGGCGACGTTAGTGTCTTCGTTTGAAGATAAAATATTTACGCATCGCAATAAAGTTTCCTCAAGCAATAGGCGATGCTGCAAGTTTGATATTTGTTTTTTTGAGTCGGTGATATCAACACCAATTTGTAGTTTCAGTTGGCGACCATCTATATCAATCATGCGGTCTGTCATTTCAAAATGACGATCGACAACATTGTTATATATATCCCATGTGAAAAAATTATCTTTTTCCATATATTTATTTGGACAAAACTCACATACAACATCTTTATGGTGGATTAACTCATAGCATTTCTTACCCATATAATCTGTGGAGCTGATATTCCATAGCTTTTTAGCAATATCATTTACATATACTAGCTCAAAAGTGACAGGATCTACTATATATGCGATATTACGCATATTGGACATAGCTATATGGGCTAGTTCTTTTTCGAGATTATGCATATGATCACCTAACGTTTAATAGTATTGTTTGAAATGTCGAAAAACGAAGAATATACCATGAAAATTTAGACATGATATATTATATTTTATATTATATTAAAAATCAAGACATATATGAAATTTTTTAATTCTAGCAATAAAAAAACCTGCCGCTAACGGCAGGTTTAAAATTTGATTTAGCACTTCAATGAAAATCAGACATGATAATCAAAACAAACACGATTTGTGAATACTTGGCCTACTAAATTTCCAACACGCTTATGCTCGGGATGATCACTGTATATTGCGAGGTCTTCTTCGTTTGCAAAGCTACTTTCTAATACAACAGCCCTTGTGCTGGTGGGGCAGGGATCGCATACAAGCAAGATATCAACAATTTGTGGTATGAAATTTTTCAAATTTTCAAGTTCTACTTTGATTTTTTGAGCACCTGCTTTTTTCTCTTCTTCAGAAAGTCCTTCTTTGAAATCCCATCCTACAATGTGTTTTAGCATATGCCGTTCACTCCTTTATTTTTATAAATATAAGAACATCAAAATTATGTTTTGTAAAACCTGTATTTTAGTTGCGTAGGCATCTGGCGGTAAGTGGTGAAGTGGATAGCAAGTCATATCCTGTTTTTGTCACCACAATATTTTGTTCGTTGCAGAAAGATCCAAGACCTTGTATTTTGAAGCCCGGTTCTACCGACAAGGTCATTCCGGCTTTCAAGATGTAATCGCTTCCGATAGCTAGCTGAGGTTCTTCATGTACATCAAGGCCGATACCATGGCCGGTCCACCCGGCGCTATCATTAACATCAGCGAGGCCATGCTGTTCCATTACCAAATCACACGCTTTGCTAATTTCGCTTACAGATACGCCTTCACGTATTGACGAAAGTCCTGCTTCCATTGATTCAATGTTTATTTTTTCATATTCTTTTTGTTCTGGAGTCATTTCTATGACCACTGCTTGTCTGATGATATCAGCATAATATCCCTTGTAGCAGGGACCTCCATCTAGGTGTAAAATAGCATGAGGCGTGTTTGAGATGATAGTATCGCTTGAGGGACAGTTCACCTGCATCATGCGTTCGAGGCCAAAACGTACTACCATGGACAAGATGTCTTCACACTCGTTTTCCATTGCAAAAGCACCCATGACACACATCAGATCGCGCTCAGTGGTTTGTCCTAATACAACGCTGTCGAATGCAGCGTCAAACATACCTTCGGCAGCCACAACGGCTTTTCTGATATATTCGATTTCTGCATCACTTTTTATTGTGCGCATACTCCAGATTAGTTTTGAAGCATCAGACAAAGTTGCGCCGGCATCACACAATCGTTGTTTTAGTGGCAGATAGTGCCCTGTTTGCAGATTGATACGAAAACCGGTGCCAAACTCCATGCCGATACACTTGTTTTGCACACCAAGCTTTGAAAAAGCATTAAATATAGCTTCTTCATATGTTTTAGGCGTACCTGGCATACCATAGGTGAACATATCGCTTTCTTCCACCCAGGTGGTGGCTCGCAAAGGACCAAGTGAACTTTTAGAACTTACAGTGGCTATTTTGCCATCGCAAGTGATTATCAAGACACCGGGTGTGGAGTATCCGCTGCTCCATACAACCGATTGTAGTCCGGTAAAATAACGAAGGTTTTCTGCCGCTGTTAAGAATAAAGCATCAAAACCATTTTTTTCCATTAGTGTTAACAGTTTGTCAAGGCGTGCTTTATATTCATTGAGTGGAAAGTCAAGTGAAGCTGTTAATCGCATGTTTTGAAGTATCCTTTCGGTGAATTATAAAATAGTTATATCCGGCAAAAAGTCTGAAATCAGCTCATAGCCTGTTTTAGTCACCACGATATTTTCCTCGTGTGTAAAATGACCCAGAATATCATCGCCAATGGTAGGTTCTATGGCTAAAGTATTTCCTTCTTGCAATATAATGTCGCAATCGGATGAAATGGTGGGTGGCTCGTGAATTTCAAGACCGATACCATGGCCGCTCCATCCTTTGGTGAGGTTATTGTCGGCATAGCCACTTTTTTCCACAAAACGGTCTTGCATTTCCATTAGTTGAGAAACACTTACGCCGGGTTTGATGTTTTCAAGAGTATAATAAAGGGTTTCCTTGGCCATTTTATAAAAGTCTTCCTGACGAGGAGACAGCCCACCAACCACTGCCATTCGGATGGTATCAGAATAATACCCCTTAAAAATTGGGCCACCATCAAACAATAGAATTTCACCTTTTGTATCGGTTATAATCTTATCAGAAGGCGGACAGTTTCCGGCATTATATCTGCCTTGTCCAAAGCAAACGATCATGGGTTCCTGACGTTCTGCGCCTTGCCTGTATGCTTCGGCACAATAAACGGCATTAAGAGATTTTTCGGTGGTTTCGCCGAGTTTTATGCACGAGAGAGCTTTTTGATATGCTAATTTACTTATCATTGCACACTTTTTAAGCGCAGCTATTTCATTTTTGGATTTTACCGAGCGAATAGACCAAATGTTAGAGGTGAAATCCACCATTGTAGTATCTTGTATGCCATTCATAACGGCTTGATATGTGTCTTGGTTAATATGAAGGCGCATGGTGGTACCAAGCTCCATGCCAAGGCGGCCACTTTTTGCGCCGAATTCTGTCAATGTTTGTATCAGTGCGTCTGTATGTGATGCAGGCCTTGCATTATCGGGAGTGCTTTTTCCGTAATACAACAGCTCATTTTCTGAAAGGCAAGAGGTGTATTTCATGGTTTCGTATGCGCTTCGTGAGCCAATAAGCCTTTTTTGGCCGTCGCTTTTCACTATCAGAGTTCCTGGTGTGGCTATTTTGCTTACCCATACTACCGATTGAAACCCACAAAAGTATCTTATGTTATATGGTGTGGTAAACATCACGACATCTACGCCGCATTTTTGCATTTCTTTTTGTAAATGTTCGTGTCTACGTATATATTCTTCTGTTGGAAATTCCAACATGGGTGTTTGTCTCATGGTGAAAAATGCCCCTTTCAAAATATAGCTATTTATATTGTATAGTCTTGAGTGTACTATGCAGTGATATTGTTGTCAATGAAAATTCATAATGAGTGTAGTACAAATATGCTAGCTAAAGAAACAAAGTATTGACACAAAAGACAAAAATTGTGATAATTATTGACAAATTTAAACAATAATGATATTGTTGATGCATACTAAGGAGGTATGAATTATGATTAATGAAAATTGCGTATGTGAAAATGTTACATGTCCAAGGCACGGCAATTGTGTTGAATGCCGTGCATTTCATGGATCTAGCAAAGAGTACCCAAAAACATCATGTCAGAGGTTGAAAGAAGAACAGCAAGCCGAAAAAAGCTAAGTTGTAAAGATGGTAGATAGTGTTTTACTTTAATAAAAAAACAACCCAACAAGGGTTGTTTTTTGTTGCGATAAAGGTATTAGCTGATATTTGAATAGACTTTAATAATATCAGATTTTTCAAGAACACGAACAGTGCCAAGGGTGCGCTTGCCAAAAAATGTGCTTTTTTCTGCCATATCTTCAATTTCCTCGGAGGTTGGACGGCGACTCAAAAGCTGGCTGTAGTTTATGGGTGAGCCAATGCTACTGAAAAATTCTTCCATAGCAGCTATACCTGCCATACCGTCAGAAAGTTCATTTCCGCTGTTTACAATACCCATAACACGATGAGCAAACCTTGCAAAACGATGAGGATTGGATTCGATGGCATATCGTGCCCAAGTGGCCCATACGGTAGAAAGACCGGCGCCATGTGCCACATCGAACATACCACTTAGCTCATGTTCCATTTGATGTGTAGACCAGTCACCGCCACCGCTACCACATCCGGTAAGGCTGTTGTGGGCAAGGCTGCCGGCCCACATCACACTTTCACGAGCAGGCATGTTTTGAGGGTCTTTAGATAAAATACGTGCGCTGTCCATCATGGATAAAAGTAAACCTTCGGCGATGCGGTCGGTGATATCCATATCTTCCATTGGGTGAAAATAACGTTCCATGGTGTGCATCATGATATCCACAATACCGTTTACGGTTTCGCTGGTAGGTAAGCTCAAGGTCAGCTCGGGATTCATCAAAGTGAATTTGGCAAGGCACAGCTCTGAAGTGAAGCCACGCTTAAGGTTTCCGTTTTCGTTTGTGATAACAAGTCCGTTGCTCATCTCACTGCCGGCTGCAGGAAGGGTAAGAATACTGCCTACAGGTGTTGCGTTTTCAGGTACAGCAGTTCTTTCAAAGAAGTCCCAAACATTGCCATTGTAGCAAAGGCCAAGCGCAATGCATTTTGCCGAGTCTATCACAGATCCGCCGCCGACTGCTAAAATAAAGTCCACGCCTTCTTTACGACAAAGCTCGATGCCTTCTTGAGCTTTGGAAAGCCTAGGATTTGGTACAGCTCCACCCAGTAGGGTATATCCAATGCCTTCAGCCTGGATATTATCGGTAACAGTTTTTAAAAAGCCTGATTTCACAAGGCGTTCAGAACCGTAATGTACTAAAACTTTTGTAGCACCGAAAGCTTTTAGCTGTTTTCCGGCTTGCAATTCGGCACCCTTTTCAAAAATCACTTTCGTAGGCGTGTAGTAAACAAACTCACTCATGGCAAATTCTCCTCAATTTTTGAATTACATATTAATAATTTGTACATCTAGTTCACATTTTAGTAATAAAATGTCACAAAGTCAATACAATTATAGTGTTATTACTTTTAAATATAATGTTAAAAAGATAGTTTTCAGCAAACAAAATAATAGCACACCCACAATAAATGGTGAGTGTGCTATGAAAGCATAATATGTAAATGGATATTTTATACGGGTATATTAGATAAAATTGTAGCGATATCGTTTTTTTCAAGTACACGAGCAGTGCCAAGGGTGCGCTTGCCAAAGAATGTGGCTTTTTCTGCCATTTCATTTACTTCTTCGGCGGATACACCGTGACCTAAAAGCTGGCTGTAGCTTATGGGAGAGCCTATGCTGTTGAAGAAATTTTCCATAGCATCAATACCGGCCATGCCGTCAGAAAGCTCATCTCCGCTATCTGCGATGCCCATTACATGATGAGCAAATTTTGCAAAACGATGGGGGATAGAGTTAATAGCATAGCGTGCCCAAGTAGCCCAAACAGTGGAAAGGCCGGCGCCATGGGATACATCAAACATACCGCTCAGTTCATGCTCAATGTTATGTGTGGCCCAGTCACCACCACCACTGCCACAGCCGGTAAGGTTGTTGTGGGCAAGGCTTCCGGCCCACATAACACTCTCGCGAGCAGCCATGTTTTGAGGATCTTTGTGTAAAATGCGTGCATTATCCATCATGGATAAAAGCAAACCTTCGGCGATACGGTCGGTGATATCCATATCTTTCAGTGGATGGAAATAACGCTCCATTGTATGCATCATGATATCCACAATGCCGTTTATGGTTTCGTTAGCGGGCAGAGTAAGTGTTAAATCAGGATTCATTAGAGTGAATTTAGCAATACAAAACTCTGAGATGCAGCCGCGTTTAAGGTTTCCGTCTTCGTTTGTGATAACAAAGCTGTCGCTCATTTCGCTACCGGCCGCAGGTAAGGTGAGGATGCTAGCTACGGGAATTCCGCCTTCAGCCGTAGCAGTTTTTTCAAAGAAGTTCCAAACATCGCCATCATAGCAAAGGCCAAGTGCAATGCACTTTGATGAGTCTATTACAGAACCGCCACCAACAGCTAAAATGAAGTCCACGCCTTCTTTGCGGCAAAGATCGATGCCTTCTTGAGCTTTTGAAAGTCTGGGGTTTGGAACTACGCCACCAAGCAAAACACAGTCAATGCCTTCAGCTTGGATAGTATCGGTAACAGTTTTTATAAATCCGGATTTCACTAAACGATCAGAACCGTAATGAACTAAAACTTTTGTAGCACCGAAAGCTTTTAGCTGTTTTCCGGCTTGTAGCTCGGCACCTTGTTCAAAAATAACTTTAGTCGGTGCATAGTAAACAAATTCACTCATCACATATTCTCCTTAAGTTTTTAATAATGTGGTTAATAATTTGTGCAACTAGTTCATATTTTAGTAATAAAATACAACAAAGTCAATATAATTATAATATTATTATTTTTAAATATAATACTGAAAAGATGATTTATTTACCAAATAGAAAAACAACACATCCACAATAAATCGTGAGTGTGTTGTTTTAATGTAATATGTGAAGTATTATTCTATGTTGGATAAAATTGTGGCAATGTCATTCTTTTCAAGCACACGTGCCGAACCAATTGTACGTGTGCCGAAATTTGTACATTTTTCAGCCATCTCGTCAATTTCGTCAGATGTGACCTCACGACCTAAAAGCTCGGTATAGCTTGTAGGTGATCCGATGCTATTGAAGAAATCTTCCATTTCATCGATACCGGCAAGTCCATCAGCTATCTGATCGCCGCTATCGACCACACCCATCACACGATGTGCAAACTTTGCAAACCTGTCTGGAATGCAGGGCAGGGCATACCGTGCCCAAGATGCCCAAACAGTGGAAAGACCAGCGCCATGTGCCACATCAAACATACCGCTAAGCTCGTGCTCGATATTGTGTGTAGACCAATCACCGCCACCACTGCCACATCCGGTGAGCCCGTTGTGTGCAAGGCTTCCGGCCCACATAATGCTTTCACGTGCAGCTATATTTTTTGGATCGTTTTGCAATATGCGTGCGGTTTCCATGACAGAAATCAAAAGACCTTCTGCAATGCGGTCGGTGATATCTATCTCTTCCATTGGATGGAAATATCTTTCCATGGTGTGCATTAAAATATCCACGGCACCGTTTACGGTTTCGCTGGTGGGTAAAGTTAATGTTAGCTCGGCGTTTAGTAATGCAAACTTTGCTGCACAAAAATCTGCGCCGAGATCTCGCTTTAGGCCACCTTCTTCTTTTGTGATAACCATACCGGAGCTCATTTCACTGCCGGCAGCAGGTATGGTAAGGATACATCCCATAGGCATAGCGTCTTTAGGCTCACCTTTTCTTTCGAAAAAGTCCCAAACATCACCGTTGTAGCACAGGCCTACTGCAATAGCCTTTGCAGAGTCGATGACCGACCCACCACCCACAGCCAAGATGAAATCCACACCTTCTTTGCGGGAAATGTCGATACCTTCATATACTTTAGAAAGTCTCGGATTTGGAACCACGCCGCCTAATAATGTAAAACCGATGCCCTCAGCCGCAATTGCATCAGTAACGATTTTCATTAAGCCGGATTTTATAACCCTATCAGAACCGTAATGAACTAAAACCTTTGTAGCACCAAAAGATTTTAGCTGCCTTCCTACCTCAAACTCCGCATTGGTATTGAAAATCACTCTTGTGGGAGTGTAGTACACAAATTCACTCATGATATCCTCCAGTTCAAATCATGCATTAAGAATACTTTACGATTGACTTCATTTTAAAAGGGAATTATTGTAAAGTCAATATGACATATTAACGAAGAAAATATGCAAAAAATGGATTGGATGTGATATTTCACGATAAAGATAGTGAATATAATCTCTAAATAGTCATAATCAACATAAGATATATTTCAAAATAACGTTAAAACGATGAATAGCAACTTGCACAAAGTAATTTGGTGAAAAATTATTTGTTAAATAAAAAGTATAAACAAGTATAATTCACGTAATATTAAGAATTGAAATTAAAACGCTAACTGTTTTTTGGTGGAGTACAGTTATAACGTTCACAAAGTAGATTTTGTACAAAAGGTGTATAATAATTACTCATTCCTTCATCTTTGTGAAGCTTTCGATATTCACGTGGAGTGATTTCAACAAGCTTTAAAAAATCACGGTCAAAGCTGCGTGCATTTTTATAGCCACACCGCGAATAAATTTCGCTTATAGGTAAATTTGTTTGAATTAACATCCTACGTGAAGCATTGATGCGCATTAATGATATATATGTGTTGTAGCTTACACCCAGCTGTTTGTTGAAAAGGCGTGAAAGGTGAAATTTTGATATGCCTAAAGTGTTGGCTACTTGTTCAATATTTTGATTGATATAGTGCATATTTCCGATGTGTATAAGGGCACGTTCTAAAGAACTTATATGCTTTTGAATGTTGGGCTGTGGCGGGGATTTCTCTAACTCTGTGGCAATATAAGACAAGACAAGGCTGATGTAGCCCACCAGTGCTACGCGGTTTTGTGACGCAGTGGAATTTGCATATAGTGATTTCACAATATCATTAAGTGGCTGTGTGCTTTCAGAGTTTTGTAGTGAAAAGATGGAATAACCGCTATTTTCCACCGCTGCATGAAATTGCGGCACTTCATTTGGCATACAACCTATTACAAATGAAACGCTGTCAAAGCTAGACGTGTAGGCATGTATTACATCACTGCTAATAAATAAGAGACTACCCTCTGTAACAACATAATTCTGCTGATGTGTGAAAACATGTACTACACCTTTTTGAACAAATATCAGCTCGTAACTTGGATGAGCATGTTCAAGGTAAGTGATATTTTTTATCATAGCATAGTTGATATTTGAATTGAAACACTCTGTCACGGGATGGTTTTGAGACTCTGGTACTTTCATGGATACAGCTCTCCCATTATGGTTTGATATATTTTTTTGGAAAATAGTTATGATAAATTGTGTAAAATAAGAAAGTTTGGTGAAATAGACAATAGCACTTTTTTTATTGTAACATATATTTTAGCACAGTAAAGCCTTAAATGGCAATATTTGTCCAATTTGAAAATTAAAAGTGTGCGCACTGCAAACACAAAATATGTGTATTAGTTATAAAATCGAGAAAAATCGAGAAAACCATGGAATTAATGATGTTTTGTAAGCACAAGTTTTGTCCTAGAGATGATTTATCTGTGGATTAGGTGAAAAAAACTGCAAAACTGAATAAATAAAGATGATTTATGTATATTATCTGACATGTTGCACAAAAAATGTATAAAAGTAAACTTGACTAGCAATTAACAATTTATTAACATATCAAACATATCATATCCGCTTATAGCTGATAGTTATTAGTGGATTTGATAGTTACAAGGAGTTCGATAAATATTGAAAGAGGAGTGTATGATGATGAAAAAAGCACTAACTTGGTTGCTTGTTTTAGTACTAATGTTGTCTTTCGCAGCATGTGGTGATACTGAAACTGCAACAAGCGATCCTGCTGTTTCCGGCGCTGCCGAAGGCGATGCAACAGCAGAAGGCGTAGAGTACAAAGATACCTTGGTGGTAGGCACCTATGGTGACCAGGACAACCTAGACCCCCAAGTAAACGTCAGCAATGACAAAATCTTGCGTCTTATGTATGATGGTCTTTTGACCTTCAATCAAGACGGCGAAGTTGAAGCCGCTTTGGCCGAAACATGGGAGCATAGCGAAGATTACCTTACATGGACTTTCAACCTTCGTCAAGATGTGAAATTTGCTAACGGCAAAGACTTCACAAGTGCAGACGTTGTAGCAACATTTGAGCGTCTTATGAACGAAGACCTGCGTTATAGCAGCAAGGTTGACTTCCTTTCCGGCGTTACCGCTATTGATGACTACACTGTAGAATTCACATGCGAATATCCTTATGCTATCACAGAGATGGTATTTGCAAGCCAGTACTCCTTCATTTTGGATGCTGACTACATTGCAGAGTTTGGCGCAGACATCGGCTTTGATGTAAGCACTGTAAATGGTACCGGACCTTACACCATCACCACATGGGATCCCGAAGAGCAAATGATCTTTGCTGCTAACGAGCACTGGTGGGGTGGCGAAGTTGGCACAGCCAACATCATTTACAAAGTTATCCCAGAAGCTGCTAGCCGTGCAATGGCTATCGAAACTGCTGAAGTGGATATCCTAGACCGTCCAAGCGTAGACGACTTTGTTCGTTTGAGCGAGACAGAAGGTCTTGTAACTGTTTCTCAATTGGGCTATGGCCTACAAGGCTTCCAGTTCAATGTTTCTGAAGACTCCATGTGTGCAGACACACTGGTACGTCAAGCTATCAGCCACGCACTTGACCGTGAAACCGCTGTTCAAGCTCTTTATGGTGATATCGGCGAAGTTCCCACAACTGCACCTGTTACTCCTCTTGTAGAAGCTTACAAAGATTTCGGTGTGGTAGAGTATAATGTGGATCTTGCAAAAGAACTGCTTGCTGAAGCTGGCTATGCAGATGGTTTTGATCTTGACCTGATGACCTATGCCGGTTACAACAAAGGTGTAGAGCTTGCTGAAATCGTAAAAAGCCAATTGGCTGAAGTTGGCATCAATGTTACCATCGAAACTGTTGATGCTGCTACCTTCAACGCTACCTTGAATGGCATCACTCCTGAAGAAATGAAATGGGATATGTTCATCATGGGTTACGGCGGACAATTGGATGCTGACAGCTGCTTGCGTCGTGTGTTCATGACTAGTGAAGACGGCCTGAACACTAACAACTATGGCTGGTACTCCAACGAGCGTGTAGACGAACTGCTTGTTGCAGCTGTATCCGAAATGGACGAAGAAGCTCGCGCTGAAATGTACCAAGAAATCATGGAAATCGTTTACATGGAAGATCCCGTAGCAGTATACTTCAATCTGCGTAGTAGCTTGTATGTAATGAGCGATAAAGTTGAAAACTTCAACATCAATGCTTTGCAAGTTGTTGAGTTTGAAGACATTAAAGTTCAAGCCTAATCTTCTTGTCATTTAAAAGATAGATTAAGAACAAACTAGAATAAAATGTATGGGCCAGACCACACACAGGTACTGGCCCATATATAAATTTGAGGGGTATTATGCTTAAATATGTTGTCAAGAGAATTCTGCAAATGATCCCCATGTTATTCATCCTCACTATAGTGGTGTTTTTTATGGTACGTCTTATACCGGGTGATCCTGTTACAATGATGTTGGGACACGGCGCCGGTAAAGAAGCTATTGCAGCAGAAACAGCTCGTTTGGGCTTGGATAAACCACTATGGGAGCAATATTTTATTTGGATGGGAAATTTGCTACAGGGCGATTTTGGAACTTCCATTTTCACCCACAAAAGTGTTTTGTATGAAATAGGTAGACGCTACCCCACTACACTGAAATTGGCGGTGGGTGCCACAATTCTTTCTACTGTAGTAGGTGTGGGATTTGGCATGATTGCAGCGGTAAAACGTGGCAAATTATCTGATAATATTTTAATGGTTACTTCTCTTGTTTCTGTATCTACACCGTCGTTCTTTTTGGCTATGGTATTGATGCTTATATTCTGCTTGCAGTTGCGATGGTTCCCGGTAAGTGGGTTTGACACATGGAAACACATGGTTCTTCCCATCATCACACTGGGCACGCAGGAAGTAGGATATGTAACTCGAATAACGCGTTCGTCTATGCTGGATGTACTGGGTGAGGATTATATCCGAACTTCCCGTGCAAGGGGTGTGGCCGAGTGGGTTGTTATATGTTCACATTCACTAAAGAATGCTATCATACCAGTACTTACTGCTGTGGGTTTGCGTTTTGGTGCTCTTTTGGCAGGCGCTACTCTAGCCGAGACAGTGTTTTCCATCGCAGGACTTGGCCGTTTAACGGTAGATGCAGTATCTCAACGTGATTATCCGCTTATCCAAGGCTGTATTTTGATTCTAGCAGTTACATTTGTTGTGGTAAACACCATTGTGGATATCTTGTACACTGTAGCTGATCCACGAATTAAATTTAAATAGGAGGAAGCACCGATGAAAAATAATGTATTACGGCGCTTTCTCAAGCGCAAAATTTCTGTAGTGGCTGCGTGTGTGCTTTTGTTTATCATTGCAATATGTGTTTTTGGACCGATGATAATAGACACCGATCCACTGGAACAAGACCTACTAAACGACTTTCAGTCGCCCAGTGCAGAACATTTGTTTGGTACCGACAACTTAGGTCGTGATATTTTTATCAGAATGCTGTATGGTGGTAGAAACTCGTTACTTATCAGTTTCCAAGGTGTTATTGTAGGTACATTTATAGGTGTTATGCTGGGTGTATGTGCAGGATATTTTGGTGGACTGGTAGATACACTTATTTCTCGGTTTATTGATATTTTGTTGGCATTTCCCGGTCTTTTACTTGCCATTGCAGTTGTGGCGGTTTTGGGTAGCGGCATGCAAAATACTGTAATAGCTATTTCGATATTTTCTGTGCCTTCGGTGGCGCGTATGGTGCGTGGTGAGGTACTTACCTTACGGGGTAATGAGTATATCGCAGCATGTAAGGTAATGGGCGCCAGTAATGCACGCATTATCTTTACTCATATTGTACCGAATGCTGTTTCACAGATTATTGTAAATGTTACATTGCAACTGGGTACTGCGATTTTGATTGCATCTGCTCTGTCGTTTTTAGGACTGGGCGTACAGCCGCCAAACCCAGAATGGGGCTCTATGCTAAGCCAAGCGCGTGAGGTGTTGCGTAGTTATCCTTTACAAGCAATTATTCCCGGCCTTGCCATAACCATGGTGGTTATGAGCTTCAGCCTTGTGGGCGACGGTTTGCGCGATGCGCTTGACCCACGCCTTAAAAATGTGTAAGGGGGGCAGGGAAGATGAGTGAAGTATTACTGAGCGTTAAAAATTTAAAAACATATTTTTACACCGAAGAAGGGGTAATGCCTTCTGTAGATGGTGTAGATTTTGACCTACATGCAGGCGAAACACTGGCTATTGTGGGCGAGTCCGGATGTGGTAAAAGTGTTACCAGCCTTTCCATCATGGGTCTTGTGCAGTGTCCTCCGGGTAAAATTGTTGACGGTGAGATATTGTATCAAGGCGAAGATTTGCTGAAGAAAAACAAAAAAGAAATGCGTGCCATTCGTGGCAACGATATTTCAATGATTTTCCAAGAGCCTATGACCAGCTTGAACCCTGTGTTTACTGTGGGTAAGCAGATAATGGAGTCTTTCATTATTCATCAAAAGCTTAATAAAAAAGAAGCTAAAGAACGCAGCATAGATATGATTCGGATGGTGGGGATCCCTTCACCTGAAAAAGTGGTGGATCAATATCCACATGAGCTTTCGGGTGGTATGCGTCAGCGTATCATGATAGCAATGGCGCTGGCATGTAGTCCTAAAATTCTGATAGCGGATGAGCCAACCACTGCTCTTGATGTTACTATTCAAGCGCAGATAATGAATCTTTTGCAGGAACTAAAGCAGAAAATAGGTGCCATAATCATCATTACTCATGATCTTGGTGTGGTGGCGCAGATTGCAAAGAATGCTATGGTTATGTATGCAGGGCAGGTGGTAGAATACACCTCGGTACAAAATATATATAAAAAGCCTTTACATCCGTATACTGTGGGTCTTTTGAAAAGTGTACCTAAGCTGAATGAAGATGTAGATAAGCTGTACAACATCCAAGGAATGGTTCCAAGCCCTAACATGTATCCTAAAGGCTGCAGATTCTGCCCAAGGTGTGATGATGCAAAAGCTATATGCGAAAACAACCCGCCACCACTGGTAGAAGTAAACGATGCTCACAAGGTGCGTTGCTGGAAATACGATGCAGAGGAGGGGAAGAATTTTGGATAAGCCTCTGTTGTCTTTAAATGATTTAAAAGTATATTACGAAGTAAAGTCTAAAAATAGGCTGGGCACGGCGGTGTCCTATTCAAAAGCGGTAGACGGTATCACACTTGAAATACAAAAAGGTGAAGCTTTTGGTATTGTGGGTGAGTCCGGTTGTGGAAAAACCACTACAGGAAAGGCTATTGTACGCCTAAACGAGCCTACCGATGGCAATATCGAGTTTGAAGGTAAAGATATAAAAAGTTATGCCCGTCTTGAGCTGGCAAAACATATACAAATCATTTTCCAAGATCCATACTCTTCCCTAGATCCGCGCATGACGGTGGGTAAATGTATTGAAGAACCACTATTGGTGCACGGAATGAAGGACAAAAAAGAGAGATATGATCGTGCAGTTCAGCTTTTGGCAGATGTGGGATTGCGAGAGGATCAATACTCACGATTTCCACACGAGTTTTCCGGTGGTCAACGTCAACGTATCGGTGTGGCACGTGCTATTGCACTGAACCCTGATTTGGTGGTGTGTGACGAGCCGGTATCAGCGCTAGACGTGTCTATTCAGGCGCAAATACTGAATTTGATGCAGGATTTACAAAAAAAATATAACCTTACTTACATATTTATCTCGCACAACCTTAGTGTGGTAAAACACTTGTGCGATAGAATTGCCGTTATGTATTTGGGGCATATTGTAGAGCTGTCCAATAAAAAAGATTTATTTGACAACCCTAAACATCCGTATACTGAGGCGTTGTTATCGGCCATACCTATTGCCGATCCTGACATAAAAAGTATGACGGTAGAGTTGAGCGGTGATGTTCCTAGTCCTTTGAATCCACCGCCCGGATGTTGTTTTCATCAGCGGTGTCCGCATAGTTTTGAGCGCTGCAAAAAAGAACTACCACAACTTCATGAAATATCTCCGGGGCATACTGTGGCTTGCCATTTATGCGATCCCGCAGGTAAAGAAGGCTGAAAAAGACATGTGTTGAAAGCATGTTGAAAATAAAACTTAATTTGGAGGAATAGCTATGATTAAAGCTAATTTGGTACAAGAACTTGAAGTAAGCAGTTGGGAGCGCGTATCTTATGAGCCCAGCGAAGAGCTTAAAGCAGTAGAAGAAAAAATTGCACAAGATCCTGAAAACACAGCTCTGTGGGTGGAAAAAGGTCTGCTTTTTGCCGCAAGTTCTTTATATCGTGAAGCAGAAGAATGCTATGCACATGCTATTGCTATTGATCCTTTTGAAGGCATTTTGTATCGTCATCGTGCCCATCGTTTCCTTTCACAATGGCGCTTTGAAGACGCTTGCGCAGACTTCACCATCGCTTCTCGCTTGATTCCGGAAAACTGGGATGTTTGGTATCATCTGGGATTGTCATATTTCTTGCTGGGTGACTATGTGAAAGCTTCAAAAGCATACCAGCACTGCCTTGATATCTCTACAAAAGAGGATGAATTGATTGCTGTTTGCGATTGGTTTTATATGACAAAACTGCGTTTGGGTGATCGTGAAGGCGCAGAAAAACTGCTGCATAATATCCAAGAAGATTTTGATCCGGGCGATAATGGTGCATACTTCCGTCGTCTTTTGATGTATAAAGGTATTGTGAAACCGGAAGAAGTGCTACCGGAAGATCTTAGCACATTAGACGCACTTGATCTTGTCACCATGGGATTTGGCTTGTCAAACTACTATTTCTACAATGGCGAAGAAGCAAAATCAAACGAAGTTATCGATATGATTTTGAAATCCGGCGACGAGCAAAACTGCTATGTAGCGTTTGGTTATTTGGCTGCAAAAGTAGATAAGAAAAACCGTAGCGCAAAATAAGAAAATATAAGTAAGTGAATTGATACGACTCTAGCTTGCTTTATTATTTCGGCTAGCCCCCACATGTGAATTTAAACACTGCATATTACAGTAAGCTTTGCGGCAAGTAATGTGGCCTTGGAATTTACAAGTGGGTGGCTACATTTTTAGCGTATAAAAATGAAAGATTTACCCAAAGTATTAAACGATTACTCAAAAGGGAGGAAATATACGTGAAAGCTACAAAAGAATATCAAATAGCTAACCAAACTCGTACACAGCTTGAACTGCCTGAAAAGGTGCAAAAAATTGATGAATCCCTACAAAAAGATCCTAATGATGCAAAACTTTGGATGGAAAGAGGTCTTGCTTTATCGGAAGTAAGCCTGATGCGTGAAGCTGTAGAAGCTTATTCGCGCGCCATTGCTCTTGAGCCGTTTTGCGGAATACTATATCGTCACAGAGGCCACAGACACCTAAGCTGCTATGAGTTTGTAGAGGCTTCGGCAGATTTTGAGATGGCAGCTCGCTTGATTCCGGAAAACTGGGATGTTTGGTATCACCTAGCTCTTTCATATTACCTGCAAGGTCTTTATGAAAAAGCATCTGCTGCATATGCACGCTGCAGAGCGCTAACAAAAGAAGATGATATAGACTCTTTGTGTGCTGTTAGTGACTGGTGGTGGCGTACATTGATGCGTCTTGGTGAAAAAGAAAAAGCCAAAGAGATGATAGCTACATTGCCAACAGACTTTGACCCGGATGTGGAAATATCAGGATATTCATGCATGTGTGCACTTTATCAAGGTCGCTTAAAGGCTGAAGATATGCTGCCTAATGGCGTGGATGCACCGGAAATCAAGCCTATTTCCATGGGATATGGTTTATCAAACTATTATTATCTAAACGGTGATATGGAAAAATCAAACAGCTTGGTAAAAGAAATAATTAGTGTTGGCGAGGCTGACTGGTGGTGCGCATTTGGATATTTGGCCGCAGGGGTAGACCATCAAAAACGTAATCTAGATTAAAAAAAGGAGAAATTACCATGTCAATTCAACGATATGATGTGAATAAGGGTAGTAGCCGCCTTGTGGTACACAATGGTGTGGCATATTTCACGGGACATGCTCGCCCAAACACTCCCACATTAAGAGAGCAAACAGCTGGCCTTTGCAAACGCTATGATGAGTTGTTTGAACAGTTTGGCCTGAAAAAAGAAAACATCATTATGATGAATGCATATTTGAAAGATATTAATGAAATAGCAGAGTTTGAAGAAGAGTGGAACAAATGGGTAGGGGAAGAGCATGCACCGGCCGGAGTGGCTGTGGAAGCATCCCCGGTGCAGAACTCTGCACTTGGCGATAACATTCGCTTAGAGCTGGCCCTTATTGTGGCCACAGAAGAGTAAAGAAAGGAGCATTTACTATGGCTATTGAAAGATATGATATTAGTGGTGGTGGAAGCCGCCTTGTGATTCATAACGATGTGGCATATTTTACAGGTCACGTCAGCCCGTTCACCAGTACACTGCGTGAGCAGACCATGGGTTTGTGCAAGCGATATGATGAGCTATTACCGCAGTTTGGCCTTAAAAAGGAAAATATCCTTATGGCTAATATTTACCTGCAAAACATCGATGACTTGAAAGAGTTTGATGAAGTTTTTCACGAGTGGGTAGGCGCAGAAAATCCTCCGGCAGGAGTGGCTGTGCAAGCTCCACCTGAGTTTAAAACTGAGGATGGTAAGGACATCTTAGTAGAGCTGGCCTTGATTGTAGCACGTAAATAATTAAGGGGCAAAAGAAAGGAAGTTTAGAATGGATATCAAACGATATGATAAACGTCCCGGTTGTAGCCGTCTTGTGATTCACAACAATGTGGCATATTTTACCGGTCACAGTGCCCGCGAGGAATTTATCACCATGAAAGAGCAAACTCGCGCAGTGTGCGAAAGATATGACGAATTATTTGCACAGTTTGGCCTGAAAAAAGAAAATATTATTATGATGAACGCATACTTTAAAGATATTAACATGGTAAATGACTTTAAAGAAGTGTATAATGAATGGTTGAACGGTGAAGTAGCACCGGCAGGTGTGACAGTGCAAGCACCACCTATCGGAGAAAATAATTTACTTGAGTTGCAGTTTATTGTGGCAACAGATGACTAAAATAGTCCGTAAAAAATAAAAGCATTAATATAGATAGCGGAATATTTGAGGTTGTATTTCAGGTATTTCGCTGTTTTATTTTAAAAATAGCTTTAAATAGGAGGGATGGGAATTTATTATTTAGTGGCATTAGCAGTAGGTGTTTTAACTTCTTTAATGATAACCGCAAATGGTGGCCTGACAGAGTTTGTAGGTCTTTACAGCTCAAGCATTATTGTTCATGTAGTGGGTCTTTTGATATTATCAGTTGTTATGATAATAAAAAAAGTGAACCCATTTAAGAATATCCAGCCGTGGTATTTATATCTTGGTGGGGTTTTAGGTGTGCTGGTAACTGTTGGAACCAGCTATGCTTTCGAGCCTTTGGGTGTATCGGCAACATTGGCTTTAGGCCTTTTAGGTCAAAGTACTATGGGGCTACTTATAGATCAGTTTGGGATCTTTGGTATGCAGACATATAAGTTTAAAAAAATGCGACTGATACCATTTATCGTTATGATTTTGGGTGCAGTTTTTATGATAAGACAACTGAATATTGTTGCTATGATTTTATCGTTTTTGATTGGCTCAGCCCTTGTTGTTCAGCGTGTTATCAATGGCAGGCTGGCAAAAAATACAAACCTGATTATCAGTACATCTTGCACATATATAGTTGGACTTTTAGGCTCTATCGTGGTGTTTTTTATTTTGGGTCGTAGCGAGCCGGTATGGACAGAACTTACAATGCCTACAAATGTACTCTTGTATCTAGGTGGACTTATCGGAATATTTACAGTACTCTTGTCAACAGTGTGTGTCTCAAAAATGTCATCTTACGGGTTATCTATCCTGATTTTTATAGGGCAGGTTTTTTCAGGAGTGATTATAGATAGCGTTTTAATAGGCGAAGTTGCAATGATAAATATAATTGGTGGCATTATTGTTACAGTTGGCCTTTGTATTGACGCACTTGTAAATAAAAAATAAGTGACATAAAGCAGATGAATTTAGTTTGTGTTGTAAAATTGCCGCAAATAGGTGCAAAAGAGTTATGCACATACTAAATATAAAATATAGCATGTGTAAACATTTTCAGATTGTAAAACACATGCATATTCCAAGTGATAGTATGCTATATTAATTGAAGTTTAATATGCTTTATTGTAAAATATTTACTATGATAAAAATTTTAAAAAGGATTAGTGGTAGAATATGAAAAAGACTTGTTGGGACAAACTTGGAGAGATATCAATGCTTGGTTTTGGGGCTATGCGCTTGCCACATAATGGTGATGTGATAGACCAAGAACAAACAAACGAAATGGTGGCATATGCCCTAAAAAATGGGATAAATTATTTTGATACAGCGCATGTTTATAACGATGGTGACAGTGAGCGTGCACTGGCGAAAGCTCTTGAAAATGTAGATAGAAGTAGCTACTATTTAGCTGATAAAATGCCACTTTGGTCTGCCGAAAACCCGGAATACCTTGAGAAGACATTTGCCGAGAGTCTGGAGCGCTTAAACACTGATTATATTGATTTTTATCTTGTGCACTCTGTTGCAGACAATTTGATGGACAAGATAAAAAATCTTAAGGTGGTAGATTTTATTGCACAAAAGAAACGTGAAGGAAAGATAAAGCATATAGGCTTTTCAATTCATGACAAAATAGATTGCTTGCTAGAAATGCTGGAGCTGTATGACTGGGAGTTTGCTCAAATTCAGTACAACTATCTGGATATTGATGGAGAGCCGGGTGATGCCGGATATAAAGAACTACTAAAAAGAGAAATTCCTATACTTATCATGGAGCCACTGAAAGGTGGAATTTTAACTGATTTGCCGGAAAGTATTACACAACCATACAATGAGTTTTCAGGTAGTAATGCTTCATTCTCGTTCCGTTGGCTGTGTGAGAAAGAGGGTATTGCGTGTATTTTGTCCGGCATGAGTAACATGGAGCAGTTAAAGGAAAACATAGATATATTTAATAATATGAAGCAGCTTTCAGCACAAGAGCATGAAGCTATAGTAAAAGTGAGTGAAAACCTGAAAAGAAATCAAAAAGTACCATGTACAGGTTGTGCTTATTGCATGCCATGTCCTGTGGGTATAAACATACCTGAATCATTCAAGGCGTGGAACACAATAAGCTTACAGAAACCTAGCGATAACTGGGTTTCCGGCGCATATATTGATTATGATAAGGTAGCTTCATGTGTAGAGTGTGGCGCATGTGTTTCACATTGTCCGCAACATATCGAGATTCCACAAATGTTGCAAAAATTGGTACAAGAAAATAATGCATAATTAAATGTAGTAGTTATATTTATGTGAGGGGAGTGCGGCAATGAAAAAGGTGATGAACAAAACGGAAAATGTGGTGCGTGAGATGTGTAGCGGCATTGTGCTGGCGCATAGCGAGCTAAGCTTGGACGCAAAGCATATGGTGATTGCAAAAAAAGAGCTGAACCACAAAAAAGTTAGCCTTATCAGCGGCGGAGGTAGCGGACACGAGCCTGCACATGCAGGGTTTGTGGGTGAAGGGCTTTTAGATGCAGCTGTTTGCGGTGATGTGTTTGCCTCGCCCTCACAAATTCAAGTGTATAAGGCTATTACTGAAACAAAAAGCGAAAAAGGCACCTTGCTTATTATTAAAAACTATAGTGGCGATATCATGAACTTCCAAAATGCCGCAGCCATGGCAAAGGAAGATGGTATTGAGGTAGATACCGTCAAGGTGGATGATGATATTGCGGTGCAAGATAGCCTTTATACTGTGGGTAGGCGTGGTGTTGCAGGCACTGTGTTGGTTCACAAGCTAGCAGGTGCTGCAGCGCAGCAAGGGTGTAGCTTGTCAGAGGTAAAGAAGGTGGCTGAAAAAACTATTGCCAATGTAAAAAGCATAGGTTTTGCACTGACATCATGTACTGTGCCAGCAAAAGGTGCGCCTACATTTTCTCTTGATGAAGATGAAATGGAGTACGGTGTTGGTATCCATGGTGAGCCCGGCATAAAAAGAGAAAAAATGGAAGATGCTCATACATTGGCAAAACGCATGACAGATGCGCTGTGTGCTGAGCTTTGTCTTGAAAAAGGCAGCGAGATAGCAGTATTGGTGAATGGCTTTGGCGCAACACCTTTGATGGAATTATATCTGATGAATAAAGATATAACACAGCAGTTGGATGCGCGAGGCATTACAATACACCGCTGTTTTGTGGGCAATTATATGACTAGTATCGATATGGCGGGTGCGTCTCTTTCTTTTTTGAAGCTGGATGAAGAGCTGAAAGGATATTTGAATGCACCGTGTAAAGCGCCGGCGTTACAGATAGATGGTCCGGTATCGGCGGTACAGTATGAAGACTATTTTGCCAAAGATGTAACCGAAGATGATGTATCGTATGAAGTTCAAACACCGAAAACAGTACTTGAAAATGAAGTGGAGCTTTCACATATCATGTATATGGTGGATGTGATGAGTGCTTCTGCCATACGCAACGAAGTACCGTTTTGTGAGATGGACGCTCATGCAGGTGATGGTGATTTTGGCATGAGTATAGCCAAAGGTTTTCGCAGGCTGAAAGTTGAATGGAGTTCTATTGTAGGCGTGGAAAATCTTGACATAAGCGGGTTTTTAGATGCGTGCTCTTTGGTGATAATGGAGCATTGTGGCGGAGCATCCGGACCTATTTGGGGTGCGGCTTTCCGTGCAGCGGCCAAAAACACAGCTGGCAAAAACACGCTTTCAGCCGCAGACTTTGCAGACATGCTTCAAGCGGCGGTGAAAGGTATACAAACCATAGGTGAGAGATCGTTTGGTAGAGGTGCAATGGTGGGTGACAAGACTTTGATTGATGCCATAGTACCTTGTGCCGATGCATGGAGTGAAAACGCAAAAAGCGAAATGTCTTTGAAAGAGTGCTTTGCAGAAGGTGCTAAAGCTGCTGTGTGTGGAGCTGAAAAAACAAAAGAGATTGTGGCACGTATGGGTAGGGCAGGCGCTTTGGGTGAGCGTAGCTTGGGCTATCCTGACGCTGGGGCATATGGGTTGGGCGTTATATTTACAGATATTGCCAACTCCATGTAGGCTTACGGTGACGATAAACCGCATATTACTTCGTTAAATTCAAAACACTCGCAAGGTTGTATACATAAAGTATGCGCTTTGCAGTGTTTTTTTGCTTGAAGATGAGAGATCAATATGATATAATCTCAAGACATGTGAATAAGGTATGAAAGGGTGTGTGTGGGAATATATGTGGACAAGAAAAGAGATTGTAAAAACAGCAAAGTCACAAGTTAAGGCGAACTACGGGCGCTGTATCAGTGTTGCGTTTATATTGTTGGTGCTAATTGGTGGAATTACTTTTCCGCGTTTTTCACAAGTTGAAGCTGTGCTTGAAGAACCACATTATCGTGATACAACAAACACACAAATCGTGAACGAAATAGCACAAAATATATTCGCACAAAACAATGCTTTAACAGATGTTGCGAGTAATATAAACACAGGTACCTCGGGTGCTTTGTCTTCCTTAATAAATAATGCCACAGCTTCCGGCTCGTTTATTTTTGGGATATTAAATGCCTTCAATCAGCTATTGTTCCAAGATAGTATAGTGCCGGGTATTATTATTGCTATCGGTGCCGGCATAACGTTTTTATATTTTGTGTTTGGCAAAAATATATTACAGGTGGGTAAATACAGGTTTTTTCTTGAAAATAGATATTATCAAAAAACCATGGTGAGTCGTATATTATACATATATGAAATAGGACGCACACGTCGTGTGGCGCGTGTGATGCTTTTACGTGATGTGTATACTGTGCTATGGTTTTTCACCATAGTTGGTGGGTTTATCAAGCTGTATTCTTATCGCATGGTGCCGTTTATTATTGCTGAAAACCCAAACCTTAGCGCAAAAGAAGCTATTGATATGTCACGCCGTATGATGTATGGCCAAAAATGGCGCTGTTTTCTTTTGGATATGAGCTTTATCGGATGGGGAGCATTGTCTTATCTGACATTTTCTGTGGCCAAGGTGCTATATGTTGACCCATATTACACTGCTGTAAATGCAGAACTTTATATGCATCTGCGTGAGCAAATGATGGATGAAGACAAAGAGGTAGACAATGTATTTACCGACAGACTTTTAGTGCCTTTATATGTGATGAACGACGAATATCCTTTATCTGAGTTTGCCCTGCAACCACTGATTTCGCGCAACTGGATTCGAACTGATTATCATCGTACTTATCGTTTAGAGGAAATTGTGTTTTTGTTTTTAGCGTTTGCTTTTGTCGGGTATGCGTGGGAAGTTTTATACTACCTTGTGAAAGAAGGTATGTTTATTAACCGAGGTACTTTATATGGTCCTTGGCTACCCATTTACGGGTGTGGTGGTGTTGGTGCGCTATTGATATTAAAGCGGTTTGTGGATAAGCCCGTTCGCTTGTTCTTTTTATCCATTGTAGTATGCGGCACACTGGAATACACAACAGCGTGGTTCCTAGAAACATTTTTACAAACAAAATGGTGGGATTATACAGGATATTTCCTGAATTTGCATGGACGAATTTGCCTTGAAGGGCTGTTAGTGTTTGGTGTGGGATGTATGGCGGGTATATACCTTTTGGCTCCGATACTAAGCATGAAGTTTGATAAGCTGCCCAAAAAACTACGAAGAATTGTGCTGGTGATTATCAGTTGTGCGTTTATAGCTGATGCGGTTTATTCAGTGTTTTCGCCAAATATGGCTGCAGGTACCATTGTGTAGTCATTTGGCATTATTTTAAAAACAAAAAACCGACATTCACTTGCCGATTGTTAACGGTGTGGTGTCGGTGATTTATTATTTATTTAAGATTTATCCAAGATTTATGGCTATATCGCTAAGCGTGTGCAAGTCATCCGTCTCGGAGGTTTGTGAAAAAGTGAAAGTCACGTAAAACATGTCGTTTTCAAAAGATGTCCACTTATAGCGCTGAATGGTGGGCTCGTGATAATCGATGGGTGTACCGTCTGTATTGTGCATATAGTCTTTCACGATGTCAGAATAGGTGAAGCCAGCTAAATTCTCTTTGTTCATTGACTTTAGGCTATCAAATGCGGTGCTAAGCTGAGCCTGTGTCAAAAGTGAGGGTGTGGCAGGTGCGCTTACATCACCTTCGTTTGTGCTTGCATTTATATAAAAAGAACAAGCAGTCAAAAACAGAGCTAGAAAGGCTACGGCGAATAGTTTGGTTTTTATGATAGGCACCTCCTTTGATTTTGTATATTTATGCACATGAATAAATGTCTACTATGACATGTTTAGGGTGAAATATCAAATACATATGAATTATATCATAAAAATGGTGTGATATAAAGTTGCAAAATTGATACAGATTTTCAATAAATATCAAGTATTATTTAATATGTATAAGTGGATGATTTGGCGTAATATGTAGATATATTATAATTTTGAGGATTTAATTGAAATAAGGATACACTAAAAAGGAGATATATTTTGATTGAGACGATATTGATGATTTTGTTTGGGTTTGCGTTTCTTGGTCAAAACTATATGTTTTTTCAGTTGATTGGAAAAGTTGTTCCAATTAAAGTCAGTACCTTTGCTTTAGTTTTGACCGGAATTGTAAACTGTGTTGCTGTCATAATAATGATGACTTACATCGAAAACAGTACAGTGATTATGTATTTGATAATCACGCTGATATATATTATAGAGATGTATTTTATGTATGATGCAAAAGTGATGAGTGTGGTATCTTATTCAATTACACTGCCAATTCATCTTATGGCCTTGCGTGGAATATCTATTTCTATATTTGCAATGATGTTTGGCCATAGTATTTATGAAGTGGCCACAACTGATGCCATGATGTGGAGCACGTTAATAATGGCATCTATATTTTCCATGGGATTTATGGCGGCATTGTTTAAGCTTATTCCTGACAAGTACTTTAAAATGATAGACCAAGAAACAAACCGTATGATGCTATTTTGTATTTTAGCGGTTGTAACAGTGTTGCAATTAATTATAAACGGGTCGATGTATGACTCTAATATAAATATCGCCACTCTAACATGGCAACAGATATTTACCAATGTTTCATGGATGACTGTTTTGTATACCGGTGTGTTTATGCTTATTGGGTTTGAGGTATTAGATGCGCGCAGAGAAAAGCTGCAGGACACACTTTTGCGAGAAAGTCTATATAAAAACATGCTGCTGGTTCGGTCTGAGCTTACCATAGAAGTAAACTGTACCAATGATAAAATTGCAAGTTTGACATATAGAGGTAAAGAGAAAAATAGATTTGCCGGCGCAGACTACTCCACGTTTTTGTATAGAGTGGTGGAAGAATATATACATGAAGAAGATAAAAGACAGCTGTATGCAAATGTGGAATCTTCCAGTATTATGCGTGCGTATAAAAATGGTAAAAAAGATTTGACGGTAGAATATCGCATGAAGCAAAGTGATGATACATACAGGTGGTTTGCGGCACGTGTCAATAGCGAGTATGTGGATGAAGATGATATTATTAGGGCGCTTATTATCAACAGCGATATTCAAGAAGAAAAAGAAAAAGAAGCTATATTGACATATGAGGCCGAGCGTGATCCACTGGTGGGTGCATACAACAAAAAAGTGTCAGAACAGCTGGTGGAAGAGCATCTGCAAGGTGGCGGCGTAGGCACACTTTGGATTATTGATATAGACAACTTTAAAAACATTAATGATAATTTTGGGCACTTGTATGGCGATAGGGTTTTGTGTGATATATATGACGAGCTTAGCCAGCTGTTCCGTGACAAGGATATTATAGGCAGGGTAGGTGGCGATGAGTTCATGGTGTTTATGAAAGATACCATCCGAGAAAGCGCTGTGATAGCTAAAGCGCAGCAGGCCTGTTATGCTATAGAAAAAGTGTACACAAAAGAAGGCTTGCCGGATACCGGCATATCTGCAAGTATCGGTATTGCTATTGCCCCGCAACATGCAAAAGTATATACAAGATTGTTTGAAGTGGCAGATATTGCGTTATATGCTACCAAAGGAAATGGCAAAAACGGGTTCACTATATACAGTAAAGACTACGCAGATGCAAAGCAGAACGTTGATCTTTCCGGGCGCTGATATATAATTTAACATATTATAAAAAATGAAAATGACACTATTGATTTTAATAGTGTCATTTCTGTTGATACATAGTTTATTTAGGTCTATGCTTGAATGCTAGTACCCAACTGATACAGGTTAATAAAACATACATAATATAAATTGAATAGGTAACTGAATTGCTCCAAGGGAATGAAGACTCAGGATGGTTGAATGCATAAAATATAAATGCAATCCCAATTATGGTAAACAAACACCCAATCAATAAATATTTTTTGTGGTTTGACATATAGTTATCCTTTTATATATAACGAACAGTAAAAAGCCACAGCTATTAACTATTTGTCTAAGTTGTTGTTTTTGATATATTCAATCGATGCATTTTTTGTTTAGGTAGGTGATGTCGCATCTGAAAACAAGTTATTCTGCGCCGAGTGCCGCCATGGTGAGGTAGTTATAAGGCTTGTTGAAATGAGGCAAGAAGAAGATATCTAAAAGCTTTAGTTTATCGATGCTTACACCTTCTTGTATGGCCAAAGAAAACATATGAATACCCATGGAAACATCGTGGTATGAGGCTATTTGTGCGCCCAGCACTCGCCGTGATCCTTTATCGTATACAATGCGAATAGATACCTCATCATTTTCACGGATAAACTCAGGCCTTTGGTTATCTGTCACATCGCTTGCCGCAGCATCAAACCCTTTGGTCAAAGCCTGACACAATGTCATGCCTGTGGAAACCATGTTGTATCCGTATATGGATATTCCGTTGGAGCCTTGCACACCAACCGAAGCCAGGGCAGTGCCGAGGGCGTTGTGTGCCGCCACTATTCCTGATCGAACAGCATTGGTGGCAAGAGCTATATATTCAGTGTTTTTTGAAGCATTGTCATACACGCAAGCACAATCGCCAATGGCATACACGTCGGGAATGCTTGTTTCTTGATTAAGATTCACACGATAAGCACCGTTTGGTAAAGTGTCGATTTTGTCTCTTCCAAGAGCAGTGTTTGGTACAAAGCCTATGGCTAGCACTACCATGTCAGCGTCTATTTCCTTTTTGTCGGTGATTACTTTTTTCACACAGGTGTCGCCTTCCATGCGAATCACACGCTGGTTAAACTCCATCTTTACGCCGTTTTTTTCAAGTACATGGTGCATTTTATCGGTGAATTCAGCATCGTAATATCTGCTGAGGCAATCATCAGCAATATCAATAAGTGTTGTGTTTTTGCCACATCGGCAAAACGCCTCGGCAAGCTCTACACCGATATATCCCGCACCCACAATTGCCACGTTTTTGATGTCTGGTTGATCGTGCAGCTTTTCTATTACCTCTTCAGCGTGCTGATAAAGCTTCACATACTGCACATTTTCAAGGTTTGCACCGGGAATATCAGGTATAATTGGCCAAGAACCTGTAGCTAAAACCAGCTTGTCATAGCTTTCTTTTATCTCTTCACCGTTTTTATTTTTGGCAATAACATAGCGGCTGTCGAAATCTATGCTATCCACTTCAGTTTCGGTGTGTACGGTAGCACCTTTTTGTTGGAGCATTTCTTTGGAAGAATAAAAAAGCCCTGACGGTCCATCGATCTGCCCACCTATCCACAACGCCATGCCACATCCCAAAAAACTTATGTTATTGTTTTTGTCAAATGTAGTTACTTCACAATCT
This sequence comes from uncultured Oscillospiraceae bacterium, assembly GCA_964367945.1. Taxonomy (GTDB): domain Bacteria; phylum Bacillota; class Clostridia; order Oscillospirales; family Ruminococcaceae; genus JAAYCI01. The sequence continues at coordinate 37,489 of CAYIZZ010000001.1, forward strand.
TTATAATTGTCAAGTATGGTGTTTATACAGGCGGTTCCAGCATGATTTGTGCCTACCACAACAATTTTCTTCATAACAATACTCCTTTTTTATCACTGTTTTGTAATTATATCAAGCAAAAAGTGCATAATCTAGCTGTTATTGTCAGTGCGGTATAGTAAATGATTTAAAAATGTTTACAGTGAGCCTTTGGTGGAAAGCACACCTAAAATACGTTCGTCATACATTGTGGCAGCATCAAGTGATTTTGCAAAACTTTTAATGGTTGCCTCGGCTAAATGGTGGTTATTTTTTCCAAATAAGTGTTTTATGTGTAGATTCATACCACTGTTTATTGCTAAAGACTCTAAAAAGTGACAGAATACTTCTGTTTCAAGCTCGCCGATGCGTTCTTTTGAAAACTCAAGGTCAGACACAAAAAATCCGCGTCCGGAAAGATCCACAGCACAAAGCATCAAAACATCGTCTAAAGGATATGCCACGCTACCACTGCGGCGAATACCGACTTTGTCGCCCAAAGCAGACTTTATAGCCTCGCCCAGTGCAATACCCACATCTTCAACGGTGTGGTGGCTGTCTATATGTAAGTCACCTTTGCAGGAAAGCTTTAGGTCAAAAAGACCATGGCATGCAAAAGTCGTAAGCATGTGATCAAAAAAGCCTATACCTGTGCTGATATCAGTGATACCGCTACCATCGATATTAAGCGTAAGACTGATGGAAGTTTCTTTGGTGGTACGATTTATAGTGGCAGTTCTGATTTTGCTTGTGACGTCTTGCATAATAATACCCTCCTATATGCCGAATATAAGTTTTATTTTATCATATATTATTTACTCTTACAACACAGTATTCAAGCTAATGTATTTAAAAAAAATAAAAAGAGGTTTATGAAACAAATTCATTGATAAAAATAATAAAACATGATAAAATATCATAGGAAAATATGGATGCTAAAAAAGAAAATTAGGCTGGGGAAAGGTAGGATGTAAGATGTTTGCAAAAATGATAGAGCTGCTTAAATCAAATGAGGTACGCCTGGTATTTCCAGAGGGTGAAGATCAGCGTATACAGAGTGCTGTGGTGCGCTTACAATCAGAAAAATTGATGAAACCGATTGTTTTAGGAAACAAAGAAAGAATTGAAGAAAGCTCCAAAAAAAATGGTATCAACATGGAAGGCATCGAGATAATCGATCCTGAGACATATGATAGATTTGAAGATATGGTTGCCCTTATGGTAGAGCTTCGCAAAGGAAAAATGAGCGAAGAAGAATGTCAAGCTAGCCTTAAAAAAACAAACTATTTTGGTACTATGCTGGTGAAAATGGGATTGGCCGAAGGACTTTTGGGTGGCGCAACGTATTCTACTGCAGATACTGTTCGTCCTGCTTTGCAAATAGTGAAAACAAAACCCGGATGTAAGATTGTATCAAGTTGCTTTATAATGAATCGCATGGGTATAAATGGCGACCAACGCATTGTGATGGCAGACTGCGCCATTAACATGTATCCTAACGAAGACGAAATTGTTGATATCACACTGGAGACTGCTAAAACAGCTCGTTTGTTTGAGATAGAGCCCAAAGTTGCTTTGCTATCTTACAGCACTAAAGGCTCCGGCAAAGGCGAGTCACCTGAAAAAATGAAAAACGCTACAGAGCGTTTGCAAAAGATGAATTTGGACTTTCCGGTGGATGGCGAGTTCCAGTTTGATGCAGCAGTATCGCCCGAGGTTGGCCAGCTGAAGTCACCGGGAAGTGAAGTGGCAGGGTATGCCAATACATTTATATTCCCTGACATCAATGCCGGAAACATTGGATATAAGATAGCACAACGTCTTGGTGGATTCGAGGCTCTTGGTCCTATTTTGATGGGCCTAAACGCTCCCATTAACGATTTGTCTCGTGGCACAAATGCCGAAGAAGTGTATAAAATGGCTATCATTACCGCCGCTACAGCGTTGGCAAAATAATAAATTAGGCATGTGAAATGTTTTGTTTATTCAATTTATGTAAGATGAGTTAAATTTCACTTGCAAATAATTTCAAAATAATATATAATATTTTAGTATTACACATGCGGGCAGGGCGGGAAGTGCGCTGCTTTGCATACGGAAGGTGGGTCCTGTGCAATGGGTCGCCGTGAACCATGTCAGGCGGGGAACCGAGCAGCATTAAGCGGATGCACCTGTGTGCCGCAGTAAACCTGCCTTTCGTATGCAAAGCAGCGCCACCACTGTCCGCTTTTTGTAAGCTATATGCTAAACAAAAGGGGTGAGGCTTTTGCATCGTGCGCTTTATAGAAAATGGAGGCCGCAAACTTTTGGTGATGTGGTAGGCCAAAAAGCTATCACCACCGCCCTTTTAAATCAAATTACAGCCGAGAAAATAGGCCATGCTTATCTTTTTACCGGCACAAGAGGAACAGGAAAAACCAGCTGTGCTAAGATATTTGCCATGGCGGTGAACTGTGAGGATCCAAACGGAGCCGAGCCGTGCGGTGTGTGTGAGGTGTGTAGCGGCCTTTTAAATGGTAGCATTTTAGATGTGGCCGAAATAGACGCTGCCTCGAACAACGGTGTGGACGATGTACGAGACTTGCGTGAAGAGACTATATACAGGCCCACGCGTGCAAAATATAGGGTTTATATCATAGATGAGGTACACATGCTGTCTACTGCAGCGTTTAATGCACTTTTGAAAACGCTGGAAGAACCCCCACAGCACGTTATTTTTATCTTAGCAACTACTGAAATTCATAAAGTTCCGGCCACCATTCTTTCGCGGTGTCAGCGGTTTGACTTTATGCGGATTGCGCCCGGAGATATAGCACAAAGGCTTTTGTATATATCCGAAAAAGAGGATATAGACCTAAAAGAAGATGCAGCAGATTTGCTTGCAAGACTTTCCGATGGTGCTATGAGAGACGCTCTTAGTCTTTTAGACACTTGTGCAGGAGCAGGGGAAGCCATCGACACAAACACGGTGCGTAAAATGGCCGGAATTTGTGATAAAGATTATCTATTTAAGCTTTCAAATGCTACTAAAAATTCCGACACAACACAAATTTTGACGCTGATAGGCGAACTCCACACTCATTCGGTGGATGCACGCAGATTGTGCGAAGAAATGGTGTTTCACTATAGAAACCTGCTTTTGGCAAAGGCGGACGCAGGCGGTCGATTGCTTGACAGAGTGCCTACAGAAGAAAAAGCACAATATATAGAAGAGTCTGCCGTATATGATGAAAAAGAGCTTATCGGTGCATTACAGCGTCTGGCTACTGCTATTGATAAAATGGCGCGCTCGCCTGAGCCACGACTAGAGCTGGAACTGGCACTTTTTGACATTACTGCGGATAAGAAATCAACTCAAACTACACAAAATACAGCGGTGCCGCAACCGCAAGTAGTCGCGGCGCAAAAGCCACTGAGCCGGCAAGATGTACCCGTAGAATCTGTGGAGTCTGTACCCTTTGATGTTGACGAACCGGCGATATCTGAGCAAACAGCAGCGCCGTTTGATGGTGGCGAGTCTGTGGTCGAAGCGGTGCAAGTAGTAAATAAAGTAGCTGAAGAATTACCGCCAGCTGAAGAACTACCGCCGTTACCTGTAGCAGTGCCGATTGCCGAGCTGCCAGATGGTATACAGCCGTTTGCATATTGGCAACAAGTGCTGGAAAAAATGCCGAGCACAGATCGTCTGTTAAGCTCATACATGTCAGGCTCAAAGGCGTATACTGATGGTATTCGTGTTTTAATAGATGGCGGGCAGATGTTCTTAGCATATATTCGTGCCAATCACAACGCACGCGAGACTATTAAAACAGTGATAGAAAGTGTGTGTGGCAAGAGATATGGGATAGGCCCTTACGAGGGCGGAGCCGTTGAAGAAATCAAGCAAATAACAGCTAAAGATACCCTTGTGGAATGGGAAAAAAAAGGGGTAACTGTGACAACTGAGTAAAATAAACTACAGATAAAAACTGGAGGAAAATTAAATGAAAGCAAGACTACCGGACGGATATGGCAAGCAAAACGTGAACAAATTGATGCAGCAGGCCCAGCAGATGCAAGATTCTATTGCAACAAAACAAGCAGAACTTGAGGAAACAGAGTTTCCGGTGAAGGCTGCAGGTGGTATGCTGGAAATAACAATGAGGGGCGACTATAACGTAACAGCGGTGAAAATCAACCCTGATGCGGTGGATCCTGACGACATTGAAATGTTGGAGGATCTTGTGGCAGCCGCAGTGAACGAAGCTGTGCGCACAGTAAAAGAAAACACAGAAGCTGAGATGGGTAAAATATCTGCAGCGTTCCCGGGTCTTGCCGGAATGATGTAGTTTTCACCACACTCGGGATGTAAAGTGATGTACCATTACACCTTGTGATGTTTAAAAAAGATGGATGAAGAGGGAAGAAAATGGCAATTGTTGCAGCGCCGCTGGATACGCTGGCAGAGCAGTTTGCGCGGCTGAATGGTGTTGGCCGAAAAAGTGCCATGCGCATGGCGTATCAGGTGCTTGCGATGGATAAAACCGAAGCTGAAGCGTTTTCTAAGGCTATTTTGGATGCACATGAGAAAATTCATCGTTGCAATGTGTGCCAAAACTTTACCGAGTTGGATATATGTGATATATGCGGTAGCCCTGCACGGGATGACTCTATCATTTGTGTGGTAGAAAGTCCTAGGGATGTGTCGGCGTTTGAGCAAACACGGGAGTATAAAGGTAAATATCATGTGTTGCATGGGTTGATTTCGCCGGCGCAAGGTGTGGGTGCTGATCAACTTTGTGTGAAAGAATTACTTGCACGCTTAAAAGATGACTTGGTACAAGAGGTTATCATGGCCACAAATCCCACGGTTGAAGGCGAGGCTACTGCTTTGTATCTAGCTAGGCTGATAAAACCACTGGGCATCTCAACCACGAGATTAGCGTATGGAATTCCGGTGGGTAGCAGTCTTGAGTATGTGGATAATGTGACACTATATAAAGCACTTTCAGGCAGGGCAGAACTGTAGTGTGTATTAAGCACAAATTGACTTTTTTTGGCAATTGTGATAGAATATTATACGTTGCAATAACAAAAACATTAAAAAGGGGGCAGGCGAATGGCTGCAATCAAGAGTGTGGCGGCCAACCGTAAAGCCCGCCATGAGTACTATGTGATGGAAAGCATCGAGGCCGGTATCGAGCTTGTGGGTACCGAGGTGAAAAGTATCCGTCTTGGCAAGGTGAACTTGAAAGAATCGTGGGTGGATATCAAAGAAGGACAAGCATATGTAGTGGGAATGAATATATCGCCGTATGAAAAAGGTAATATATTTAACCGAGATCCCGAGCGGACAAGAAAACTGCTTTTACATAAACGTGAAATTCGTAAACTTCAGCAAGATATAAAGATAAAGGGGCTTACTTTGATTCCTTTGTCGATGTATTTTAAAAATTCAAATGTCAAGCTGGAAATAGGTGTGTGTAAAGGTAAAAAACTTTACGACAAACGTGCGACTTCGGCCGAGAGGGATGCGAAACGTACTATGGATAGAGCGATGAAAACACGATAGTATGATGATATAGGCAAAGCATGGCTTTGTGTATATAGATATGGGGATGTAAAGGTTTCGACAGGGATAATGAAGCAATAGCAGCGGGTAGTGGTGGGGCCACACTAAAAACGCCTCAACAAAATAGTTAACAACACAGTTAATTTCCGCAGCAACCGTATGGTTGCTGTTGCCGCCTAATATAGGCCGGCCGTCCGACTTGCCCTACCGTGAGGTGAGACCCGGGCGTCATTGAAACGGTAAATGTGAACAGTCCTAAGCTTTGCAGGCTGTCATAAATTAATGAAGCTACCAATGCCTCGGCCTGATTATCGGCTTGTTGCAAAGGGAATGTTGTAGATAATCTGCACCCGGAGATACTCTTGTGGACTTGTTTTTGGACACGGGTTCGATTCCCGTCATCTCCACCAAAGTAGTATTATACAAACTTTTATATTTAAAAAATGGCTTTGCTATAACAGTTTTGCTATAATACAAACAAGAAAAGGACAGTTTTTACACTGTCCTTTTTATTTTTTATTCGGATTATATTTTGAGCGTGGTTAGTGTTAAACCATGCTATACCATTAATGATACCCACAGGGTGTTTAATTTATATAAGGGTACCATAATAATTACAACATAATTACTATAGCAATCTTATAGTATTAGTTTTTTAGTAAATGTTTATTCTGATTTTGGGGTTTCTCGGACATGTTGAAAATTAAATGTTGTGTCATTATCAGGTATAAAATCTATTGCATTATCGCCTTGGCTAATTCGGCCAGCGTTTAATAAATTTATTACTTGATTAGTGCTTATTTCTCCTCTATATCCCATTTCAGAGGGTAGTTTATGTGTGTGTTTAAACAAGTTGTCAATGGCAATACCCAAATCATCAAGGTATGTTTCTATACTTATGTATCTATTTGGCATACCCATTTTTTCTTGTTTTAGCCTATAATCATTAATTATATGTTGTTTACCTTTATCTTTGCTATAAATTTGATGAAGTGCCTCCATTGTTCTAAAATTACCCTTGTTTTCAATTAAAAAATTTTTTAGCGCGTGGTCGGGCATTGCATTACCTAACATCTTGCATTTCAAAAGAAAGTCTGTATCTATATTCTCATCATTAAAATGTGTAATAGCTGCCTGTACGAACTCAGTAGCTATATCATAATAACCTTGCATGATAGAGTTATATTCGCTTGATAGAGCGTTTACAGTGCGATTTTTGTAGTCTTGGCTATAATCTTTGTTTGTGAGTACTTTTTCTGTCTTTGATCTGAATATTTTGGTTTCCTCTTGTTGCTTTGATAGTAGATCCGCTAATTCCGAAAATAATGGCTTTTTATACATTGAAATATTCCTCCTGCAAGTTTTTTTGAAGTTCTTCTAACATTTTCAATGTGCTATTAGAGCGGTTTTTTTCTTGTTTGATAAAACGATGTAATTCCAATTCATTTTTTGCGATATAGAGACCGAATGGAGCGGTTGCACTGCCTATTATTGGGTATCCTTCCAATCGTAATGTAGTTACAAGCTGATTTACTGCGCGTTTATCAAGGTTCAATAATCTTGATATTTCCGTTGATGTTTTAGCACCTTCGTGCCCTACAGATAGAACTGATAATAATTTTTTTTGCAACATTATCATACCTCTTTTATAAGTTATTGTATTTTGGCTGTATGCTTTCACATACAAGATGGTAGTAAATCTTGTATGTTTTTACATATAAGATGGCTGATATTAAAAACTGCCTTATATGTTTTTGTATATACTTCTTCGTATTCACGTGCAATGTGCCTTATATGTTTTTGCATACAGGATTATAAAGTTTACCATATACTCATACTTTTTTATTTTGCACGCTATGGGATTTTGACAAGGGATAGTTCATTTCATTAGGCAGGATTTCAAATTCTTGGGTATTGTATTTCTGCCATTTTGAGCTAAACTTATAAATGTTTTTGGTTCTGGTTGTTTTTCCACTTTCGAGGCAAATAATAAATCCGTGTGATATTAGTGAGGTTACATCTTTATAAAATCTATTTTCTGAACCCCTGGCATACAATTTATAAATGTTTTGCCATAATGCACGGTTGAAATAAAACTTTGTAATGTCTTCTTTGTCAACCGCTCTCTTGCCTGATTGTCCGTAATATTGTAATTTCATATACAGATACAAGTTTTGCTGTTTTGTGGATAAATCTTGCCATGCCTCACTCAAAATCATGCTCATATATATATTAGACGAAACATCGTTTGTAGTTCCTGTGCTTTCAAAACTTTTCTTTTGATATGCTTTCTTTTTAGACAAAATCACCTCTCCTTAATCTAAAATATACTATTTGTATAACACATCCCCGTGAAACGCGTTTAAATAGCATTTAACGCGGTTTTAGACTACTTGAAGTATAATCACTATACTGGGGTATAAAACGTAATATAGCGGTGATAAAGGCGGTATATGGCTACCCTTGTGTTTTTGTATCATAGATTTACTCCTAAACTTAGCTAATGTTCACGCTACTGCCTCTCTTTCATATTCTTTTAAAAATGCGTGGTATTCTTCTTGGTGTGTAGCAATGTACTCTGCTATATATGGCTGAATTTCAATAGCAAAGGCTTTAGCTTGGCTTTTTGAAATTTCAATCATATACAAGCCTCCTTTGAAACAAGCCTATCAATAGCAGATAATATTTGCTCTTTTCTTTCGCTTGTTAGTTCTTCCCTTATCCATTTACAAAAAGTATACTCTGAAATACCTAACTCGCTTGCTATTTCATAATGTCGCAATCTGTTATCTTTAATCTTTAATCTGATTTCTATATTTGCCATAATAGCAACCTCCATAATTATTAATTAAGGTTGTCGACTTCCTTAATTAAATGATACAACAAAAATAGTACTTGTTTTTATAAAGTTTATGCGTTATAATTTAAATTGAAAGTATTAAACTTTTACGAGAGGGTGAATAATATGGCTATTAGCCAAAAAAAAGCTACAATAAAAGGCAATAAAGTTGTTTTTGAGGATATTGATGTATTCCAATATAAGATAGATTTTTATAATAACACTGGAGATATTTGCTTATATAAATTAGATAAAAAATCTAATTTACTAAATGATTTTACAAGTTGTAGTGATACAATAAAAATTGACATTGAAAATCATTTTAATGCTCTTTTAGATATTGTTTCAGAGTATTACTTTATGTTAGAGGAAAAGGAGGAGAAAAGCGAAATTATAAATAAGTTTAATTCTTTCGCTACATTATTTATAAATGAAATTGGGGAAAAACAACGAGGACTAAATATTGATTTATGTCAAGAATTTTCAATTATTATTTCAATATTAAATGACTATAATGATTTATCACTATACGAGTATGAAAAGTTAATTGCATTTAATCATTTTAATATTAATTACGAAAGAGAGCCCTTTGTTGATTATGAACAGTATGAGCCTAATTGGGCTGTAAAAGAATATACCAATGATATTGAGTATGCAAATTTATGCTATGAAGATAGTAAGGTGTTTTTAAATGATAATTCCGATATTTTTATTAATGTAGATAGATACACCTGTACATCTATATCTGAAATGATTTTAGCTTTCTTACATTATTTTAAATTAAACAAATACAAGTTGGCTTTTTGCAAACACTGTGAAAAAGTATTTTTTACAAAAACATTAAAGAAGAATTATTGTGATAGAAATAGTCCATTAAAAGGTTACGAGGATAAGGATTGTTATAAGGCACGTAAAACAGCATGGAATGCTTTATTAAAAAGAAAAACCACTTTGGATGCAAGATTGAAAAATCACACTAAATATAGAGAAGAATTTGATTTTGATGAAAAATTGGGCAAATACGAGAGCAATATAAGCGACAATCCTACGCCTAAAAATTTACAAGCATATTATGATTTTCTTTATTATGACTGTGAAACTATATACAAAAAATACGAAAGGGTGAATAAATATAAATGAATGTTGTAATATACGCAAGGTTTTCAAGTCATAGCCAAAATGAGCAATCTATCGAGGGTCAATTAAAGACTTGTTATGATTTTGCACAAAAACAAGGTTATGTTATTTTAGATGAATATATCGACCGTGCTTTAAGTGGTACTACCGACAACCGCCCACAATTCTTGAAAATGATTGATGATAGCAATAAAAAGCACTTTGAGGGTGTTTTAGTATATCAGCTTGATAGGTTTGCACGTAATCGCTACGATAGTGCTACATATAAGGCGAAATTAAAGAAAAATGGTGTCCGTGTATTATCTGCAAGGGAAAATATAACTGATGACGCAAGCGGTATTTTAGTAGAGGGCTTGCTTGAAAGTATGGCTGAATATTATTCCGTTGAATTATCACAAAAGATGAGGCGAGGAATGGACTTGAATGCCGAAAAATGCCTTTGTACTGGTGGGGGACGTGCCTTAGGGTTTAAGATTGTAGATAGACATTTTTTTATTGATGAAGACACTGCGCCAATAGTGCAAGAAATTTTTCGAAAGTATGCAAGCGGTCAAACAGTAACAGAAATATGTGAAAGCTTAAATGCGAGAGGTTTGAAAACTTCTACGGGCTCAAAATTTAATAAAAACTCACTTAGAATAATGCTTAAAAACAAACGCTATATAGGTATATATACTTACAAAGGTAACGAGACTCCTGGTGGAATGCCACGTATAATTGATGATGAACTGTTTTATAAAGTACAAGATATTATGAGTAAAAATAAAAAAGCTCCTGCAAGAGCAAGAGCTAAATGTGATTATTTACTTACAACAAAGTTGTTTTGCGGTCATTGTAAAGAAATGATGATAGGTATTAGCGGAACATCGCAATCTGCTGGTAAAATACATAATTACTATATATGTAAGAGTGCAAGGCAAAAATTATGTAATAAAAAAATGGTGCGTAAAAAATATATAGAGGATATTGTTATCGAGCATTGTCGGAATATACTTACTAAAGAAAATATACAGAAAATAGCTATCGAAGTAGTGGCGTTGTGTGAACGTGAACAAGATAACACTAATTTCAATAGGTTGCAAAAACTTATGAAAGAAAATATGCGTAAACATAATAATTTAATGTCTGCTATTATGGAATGCGATATGGAAAGTGTTCGTAAGTCGCTATATGTACAAGTACCTATTATAGAAGAAGATAAGAAAGAGCTCGAAAGACAAATAGCTCTTGAAAAAGCTGGACAAGTACACCTCACAGTATCAGAAATAAAGTTTTTCTTAAAACAATTACAAAAGGGCGATATAAACGACATACAATACCGTAAAACTTTAATAAACATTTTTGTGAATAGTATCTTCTTATATGACGATAAGATAACTATTATATTTAATTCGGGCAATAAGCCAGTTACCGTCAATAGTGATTTGCTTTCAAAGTTAGAGTCGGAAAATGACAAGGGAGAAAAGTTTGTTTATAACACACTCACCCCCACCAATAGCACAAAATCCGAACCACTTCTTTACGATGGGAGAAGTGTTCGGATTCTTGCTTTACCTGAATGAAGTATAAGTAAATATCCACCGGCTTAGCCGGTGGATATTTACTTATTGTCAAATTTTTAAAATAGTATAGCAACTTTCGTTACTATACTATTAAAGCCTAATTTTTTATAGTCATATTACTGTGTGAAAAAATCTTTTGATGTTTTAAATTCACGGAAAGATTTTCACAACAACTCAGGGTGATTTTTTATATAATATACAATCATATGTAAAAAAATCAAATGCATATCTTCTATTTGCTCGTAAGATTCTAATCGAGCAATTAAGTTCGCGTCAGCAAAATCTTTGACTTTTCCACCCTCAAAGCCCGACAAGGAAACGATACGTGCATTTTTTGTTTTTGCATATTCGCAAGCTTTTATTAGATCAGGCGAGTTTCCGCTTGCGCTTATAGATATAAGCACATCTTCGTCATTCATCAAGTTGATCAATTGTTGCCTGAAGATTTGGTCAAAAGCAAAATCGTTTCCCAGCGCGGTCATTTTTTCTATATTATCGCAAACAGATATAATACGGAATCTTCTTTTTCCTTCTTGCAGCACGGCGTTTTTGCCAAAATCGCAAACAAAATGGTTTGCCGATGCGGCGCTGCCACCGTTACCCATGATGAAAACTTGCTTATCGTTTTTATATGCTTCCACCAGCGTGTTAATAACTTTTTCAAATTCGCCCGCATCAATTTTATCCAAAGAATCTTTTATCGTGTTGCTGTAATTAGTTAGGTAAGTGTTCATAAGTTTACTATTTCCTTTTTATATAATTTTTTTGCCTTTAAAAGCCAGTGCGGCCGCGCCTATTAAAGCGGCGTCATATCCAAGTTGAGTTTGTGAAATTTCAATATTCTTGTTTGCATTTTTGTAAATTCTTTTTTCTGTTTCTTCTTTTAACGACTTTTCAAATAAAACAAAATCGTTAGAAACACCACCGCCTATAACCACTTTTTGCGGGTTAAGAATGTTAATAGTATTTGCTATTGCTTTGCCTAGATATTTACCGGTCAATTGATATGTTTTTGTTGCGATTTCATCGTTTGATTTTGCTAGATTTGCAATAGATAATGCCGTGGGAGGATTTTCATCGATTAAGTTTTTGCCACCAAGTTTTAAATAATTTTTTGCAATGGCGGGCCCAGCGGCATGAACTTCTAAACATCCAAAAGATCCGCATTTACATAAGTTGCCTGTTTCTTCTTCCACAACCATGTGCCCAATTTCGCCGGCATTTCCGGCAGAGCCGTAATATACATCGTTGTTTAAAAAAACTGCTCCACCGACTCCGTTTGATACAGTCATCCAAAAAAAATCAGAACATTCTTTGCAAGCGCCGTAATGTTTTTCGGCTATCGCACAAGCGTTGGTGTCGTTATCTATAAAAAACGGAATGTTGAAGTTTTCTTCGAATATTTTTGCGACAGGCCAGTTTTTAATCCCGGAAAAACTAGCCTCGAGCCAGATGCCGCTTTTAGGATCGGCAAGTCCGGGAATGGTGGCGCCGCCTATACTTGGAACAAATTCACCGTTGTTTTCAAGTAATGCATTTGCAGCGCCGGTGATATCTGTTATCATTTGCTCTTTTGTTTGCTCTGACCATGAATGCTTTGTTTTGCATAAAACTTCACCGTTTTTATTCACCAGGCCAACAACAAATTTGGAGCCTCCAATATCAATCGCCAATGCAATAGGATTGTTTTTATCCAATTAGGTTGCTCCTTTATTGTAGTAATCTTCATACCTTTGTAGTATTTGCTTTCGTGAAGCTGTGCCGGTAGTGCCAATAACTTGAATGGTTATCGATGATGCTAAATTACCGACAAACGCGGCTTCTTCGGCGGTAGCGCCGGCGCAAAGTGTGGAAACAATGCCTGCGGTGCAAGCGTCTCCAGCACCAACGATATCTATTTCACCTGTTTGAGGGATGGTTTCAACAAGTTTTACGTTACCATCGTTTGTCATTGCAAGAACGCCCTTCTCGCCACAAGTGACAAAAACTTTTTTACTTGTCTTTTCAGATAACTTCACAGTATTTTGCTTTACTGTTTCCATATCTTGTTTTTCACCTGAGGTATCACCACAAATTTTCATTACTTCTAGGTCGTTACATTTGATAATCATATTTTCAAACTTGTTTATGAATGCACGAGAATCTGCATAAATTATCAAGTCGCTATATTTCAGCGAAATTTCCGTCAAAGCTTGCCGCACACGTGGCGTCAAAACACCATATCCTTCATCCACAAGCTGGTCTAATGCAATAATAGCCTTTACATTTTCGGCAACTTTCCATAAGCTTTCTATTACAAAATCCTCAAGTTCTGCAGGTGTTTTACTTGTGTTTTTGAAATCCAGACGGTTTGTTTCTGTTTCTTTTCCATCTTGCCTGAACATCGGTTTTGTATATGTGGGTGTCATAACTTTGGTGCTTTTCATAAGATAATCTGTGTTTACATTTTTACTGTTTAGGTCTTTTACAAGCTCAAAGCCTTCTCCATCGTCGCCAACAAAACCAATAGCATACAGCTCGCCTATCTCGAGTGTAGCCAAGTTTGCAAGCACTGTACCTGCGGCGCCGGCAAATATTCGTTTGCTGACAACTTGATATGCGGTAAGTCCGGTTTCAATGGATATTTCATCCAGGTCCCTGTCTACGGTCAGCCACTTATCAAGAAAAAAGTCGCCCACAACAGCAATTTTCTCACTGGGAAATTTATTCAAAATTTCTTCAAGCCTTGAAAAGTTCATTAAACTTCACCATCCGTTCTTTGCAATAGTTTTTTTGATAATGCACTTAATGTGTCGCGGTGTTTGCCTTGAACATAGTAGCCTTCGCCGCCATCGGCAACAGTTCGGGCCATGATGGTTTTCCAGGGTCTGAAATAGTATCGTGCATCTGTTTTCTTTGGCTCTTCGTTTATATCAAGTCCCTCAAGCGGCAATAAGTCAAACACAGTTGTTGTGAATTTTGTGATTTTCTCATTGTTTTGGTGTGCCACATTTCTTGCCATGGATAAAGCTTTTAGATACACCTCAGGCCCTATAACGGCAGAACCGAAGTTCAAAAACACGCCGTTTTCCAGGTTTTGAATACTTTTTGCATAGATTAAAAAGTCTGTGTAAGATGTCTGGCCTATGGCCGCACCGTCACAATTGGGTTGTTCGTGCACAATATCACAGCCAATACCCACATGAACAGTGACAGGTACTTGGTTCTTATATCCCGCCGCAAGTAAACTATATTTTGAAAACTTGAAATTATTATCTTCAATAAATTTGCCCGCAGACTCGCCAAAACCCAGCCCTTGTTTTGCGCCTTCAATAACAGCAGTGTTTAGCAGTCCGTCTTCTTGCCATAGGCCAAACTGACCCTCGCTGATATATTTTGCAACACTTTCGGTGGTGGCGCCTATTTCGGCAAACTCAAAATCATGTATAGCGCCTGCTCCGTTTAAAGCAAAATGGGTTATATAGCCTTTCTCCATTAGCTTTATTAAATACGGAGCCATGCCGCTACGTAAAACATGTGCACCCATCATCACTATAACGGCGGCGTTTTTTTCTCGGGCTTCAATTATTCTGTCGGCCAAAATATCGATTGTGGGATGAGAAAAATCACATGTGTCGTTTGACGGGTCTACCATTACGCTGATATCTAAATCGTGTATTCTGTCGCTGATAGGCAATAAGTTCAGCTTGCTTGTATCAAATTTTTCAAAAGGCAAAATAGTCTCCAATCTGCCACTAAATAAATCATGTATTTGTGTGTGGCGCTTTATTTTTTTAGAATAAGTAGTCCATCAGTTCTTGAGTATTTGTAAAGTCGGGTATAATAATATCCGCGCCGGAAGAAGTGAGCCTGTCTACCTTCCACTCATCAAATCCCCATCGGTTTTGCTCGTCAGTAGCAACACCACAGGCGAACCCATCAACAGATTTGAGATTTTCTATTTCAACATATCCATCGCCGAAACCTAATAACTCACTTCCGCTTAAATTGTTATCTTTTATAATTTTATCTATTATCATCTTTTTTGAAAAAGTCTTATAATCTGTTTGCGCACCGTATATATGGTTCTTGAAATATTTTGTAACACCCAGAAGTTCTGCTTCTTGCTTCACATACACCTCGTCTGTGCCACTTGCAAGATACATTGTCACACCTTGTTCTTTGAGCGCATCAAGAAGCTCAATCGAGCCGGGCACCACGTGATCTTTGATATTTTCGCTACCACTTTCCAGACCTTTTATTCTATTTTTGATTTTTTCCGTTAGCCTTGCGTGATATTCATCTTTATAGTCTTGTGCTTCTAGCGGTGTTCCGCCAAGCTTTTCAATTTCCTTTTGAAGCTGAAAGCATTGGTAAATTGTTTGCTTTCCGGTGTTCAAAAAAATAAAATCGGTTGCGAGTTTTTTTAGCTCTTTTTTTTCGATATCTTTTCCTTTAGGTGTGTTTTGAAGCTCATCCGTAAAATAAGGTATCATTATTTTTTGCCAGCCCTCACGTATAAGGCTGATTGTACCATCAAAATCAAATATAACATGCTTAAATTCGCCGGTTTTTGCATCTTTATTGGTTTTTATAATTTCCCACTTGAAATCTTCTTGCTTCATTCGGTTACTCCTTATAGTTTGTGTTTGACAAATATACTGTTTTTAGTCATAATGTATTATAATACAATGAAATCAAAATTGCAAACTTTTTTCTAATTAAGAAATAAGTTTTTTGTTTTTAATAAGGAGTGCTATGGCTTCTCTTAGTTTAGTGAAAAAACAAAATACAGTGCGTATATTAAAAGCAATGCGGCTCAACCCCAAGTGCACAAAGCCGCTTTTACAACAAAAGTGTGAGCTTACAGCTTCCACCGTACATGGCATAATCAGCCAGCTTGAAGAGAAAAAGGTTATACAATGTTACGGAAATTCCCATTCAAATGGTGGAAGAAAGGCGTCAATATATAGAATAAATCCTGAATATAAATATATAATTAGTGTTTGCGTTAGAATGCATGTTATTAAAATTGAAATTTTGGACTTTAATTTTAAAATCATTCAGCAGAATACTGTCAATAATAATTTGAAAACACAATCAGTGGACTCAACAATAAAGAAAATAGTTAAACATTGTAATACTGCAATAAAAAAGTGTGAGGATTTGGGCAAAAATATATCAGGGGTAGGTGTGACAATTCCCGGCCCTGTTGACAGTGAAAAAGGTGTCGTTTTAAGTATTCCCGGGACAACGCAATGGGTTAATATTGACCTAAAAAAACACCTAGCCAGTAACATCGATGCTAATATCACTGTGGAAAAAGACTTGAATGCAGGGATGAAATATTTACTATATCATAGTGGGTTCGCGAAAAACAAGTCCACGGTATGCTTATCTGTGTGTGACGGTATTGCAGCTGGGATATTGATAGGAAACAGCATTTATGCGGGGGTACACTCGTTAGCAGGAGAACTTGGCCACATATCAATGCCTTACGAGGGAAGGAAATGCCACTGCGGAAACACTGACTGCCTAGAGTTATATGCTTCAGATGTAGGTGTTTTAAACTTATACAACGAAAAGCAAGCGCCTGAAAATAAACTTGATAATATCTTGCAGCTAATAGCAAAAGCACAAAGCGGTGACGCAGTTGCAAATGAAATTTTTCGCAATGCAACTAAATTTTTAACACAAGCTATTTTCAATATTATTTTAACGTATGATCCTAATGAAATCTTAATTAGTTGTAGCTGGATATATTTGTTTGACACTATTTTTTTCGAGCAACTGGATAATCACGTGAAAAATAGTGTGTTTTCTGCTTACGGAGATATAAATATAAACATCATTAACATTGACAATTTTTACACGCTTGGCTCGGGCGCAATGGTGGCATTTAAAGAACTTGATTTTTCACTTGTATAATTAGCACAAACATATGATTCAAAAATATATTAATAATACGAGAGGTATTTATATGGCAAACAGTAAATGTGTAGGACAGATAGACGGCAAAGACATTCATTTGGTTACGTTGTGTGATGGGCATGGCTCGCAAGTAGAGCTGCTTTCATTTGGTGCGCTGATATACTCACTTTCAGTGCCTGACAAAAACGGTAAGCTGCTGGATGTGTGTTTGGGATATGAGGATATAGAAAGCTACAAGCAAAATGACCCTTCTTTTGGAATCAGCGTAGGACGGTGTGCAGGACGTATTAAAAACGCAGAATTTTCCTTGCACGATAAAGTGTGGACACTTTCAAAAAGCGATGGGCCAAACCATATTCACGGTGGTTTTTTGGGCTTTGGCAGAAGGGTGTGGGATGTGTCTGTACAAGATGAAACGGTCACGTTTTCCATTAATTCACCACATGGAGAAGAGGGATATCCCGGCACGGTAAAGGCGTCGGTGTCGTATCGGTTTTCAGCGCCGGGCTGTCTGGAAATAAGCTATGAGGCGAAAACAGACATGGCAACGCCGATAAGTTTGACTAATCACAGCTATTTCAATCTTTGTGGTCATGACAGCGGAAAAATAAACGAGCAGTATGTGTCTGTGTGTGCCGACAGCTACACCAAAAGTGATGCAGAAAACATCACAACAGGCGAAATTTCCGCAGTGGAAGGTACACCATTAGACTTACGCAAAGCGAAAAAACTCGGGCCAATGCTTGCGCATGAAGATTTGCAATCAACAAAAGGCATTGACCACAACTTTGTAATTTCAGAAAAAGAAGATAAGCCAATTGCCGGCCTATATAGCGAAATAAGCGGAATTTGCTTAGAAGTGTACACAAGCATGCCGGGCGTACAAGTGTACACAGCAGGATTCTTAAATACCACAGGCGGAAAAGGTGGTGCTTGCTATGGCATGCATGATGGCATTTGCTTTGAGACACAACACTATCCAAACGCCGTAAATCACCCACATTTTCCGTCGCCTATACTACAGCCAAAAGATGTGTATTCGCACAAAACGTCATTTTGCTTTTCTGTAAAAGATTAAAAGAGAGCTTCAAATAAGTACATTAGCCATAGATTTTTCAGGTTGCTGCCAAAGCAACCTGTTTTTATTTGTACGTATATGTATTTTGGGGTCGATTTTTACATGAACAAAATAATACATAATTTATACATAATGTTTGTGCATGTTGCATATTGAAAAGGATTACAGCATTTGCTAAACTATTAATCACCGACACTGAAAAGGATTACATAGCAAAAGGATTATATAAATGGCGAATATTGAAGACGTAGCTAGAAAGGCAAATGTATCGGTCGCTACAGTATCAAGAGTGATGAATGGTAGCACATTGGTGGCAGAAGCTACGTCGATAAGAGTTAAGAAAGCGGTTCAAGAATTATCTTACGTACCAAACCAGCAAGCACGAAACCTGAGAAAAAATGTAAGCAGGACGATACTGGTATTACTACCGAATATAACAAACCCTTATTATGCAAATGTTTTTTCGGGTATAAATGATAAGGCGCAAAAACTGGGATATAGTTTATATCTTTGCAGTACTGAAAACAGGGATGCGGAAGAGCTGATAAGTGACGCCATAGAAAACAGAAAAGCCGACGGGGCGATTTTGCTGTTTATAGGCTATGACGAGGATTGGCTACAAAAATACAGTCCGAACTTTCCTGTGGTGCAGTGTTGCGAATATTCAAAAGTCGAGGGTATTCCACGTGTTTCGGTAGACAACTACAAAGCAGGCAAAGAAGTAACAGAGTATTTTATAACACTTGGTTACAGCAAAATAGGTATGATTTCAGCGAAAAACACGGCTGTTTCTACTATTCAGCGTATGAAGGGGTATAAAGAGGCGCTTGAAAGCAACGGAATTGAGTTTAATGAAGACTATGTTGCTTATGCCGATGGTGATTACGACTATATAAGCAGTGTGACTGCAGCAAAGAAAGTGTTGATGAAAAAAGATAGGCCGGATGCATTGTTTTGCATAGGAGACTCTGTTGCGATGGCTGCGGTTGTTGCCGCTTCAGAGATAGGGCTATCTGTTCCGGACGATGTTTCTATAATAGGGTTTGACGATATTGTTTACACAAAAATGATTCACCCGTATTTAACAACTGTTGTGCAGCCTTGCCGGAATTTGGGCAAGCGCTCAACAGAAATATTGGATAAGTTAATTAAAGGGGAAAAGCTAAAAAACGAGGCTGTTACACTACCTCATGGATTTGTAGTAAGGGAGTCCACGCGTCCTTACGAAAATAATAAATGATTTTTCAGCTAAAATGGCTGTAAAAATAAAAAAATTAGGAGAAGAAGAAATGAAAAAGTATTTAGCACTTGTACTGGCACTTGTACTATTGGTTACACTTTTGGCTGCCTGTGGTGGCAGCGAAGCTGAAGCACCTGCTGAGTCTGCAGCACCTGCATCATCCGCTGCACCTGCTGCTTCCGAGGCTGAAGAAGAGACCGAAATGTCCGGCAGCTATAAAGTTGCATTAGTTGTACTTTCGGGTACACATGGTTTCACAGGCGAGTCCCTAAGACATGCTGAAATGCAAGCCGATGCCATCATGGAAGAATACGACAATGTAGAAGTTGTTGTAAAGAATGCTGGCGAAGCTGCAGGCCAAATCACTGAGATTGAAAACCTAATTGCAGGTGGCGATCTTGATGCTATCATGTTGTGGCCTACAGAAGGCGAAGCATTGCGCTCTGCTGCACAAACAATTGTTGACGCAGGCATCCAACTGGTTGTTTATGATCGTTTGATCGAAGACTTTGATGGTCTTACCGGCCAAATGATGGGCGACAACGTTGCTATCGGTGAAGAGATGGGCGTTTATCTGAACGAGTACTTTGCAGATGCTGAAGAAGTAAACTACCTTCGTTTTGTGGGCGATAGCTCAACAGTTACCGGCCAACGTTCAGGCGGTATGGACGAAGTGATTGACGCAAAATTCATGCAAGAAAACGAAACTTTCGTTACCGACTGGTCATCTGAAAAAGCTCAAGAGCAAATGGAAGACTGGCTGAATGCTCAACCCAACGAAACCATCGAAGCTTTAGACTTGATCGTTACACACGACGATGAAATCGTAGATGGCTTGATGAATGCACTTGATGCATATGCAGGCACTGCTGAACTAAACATTCAATTGATAACTTCAGTAGGCGGCCGTGAAAACACCATGGAAAAATTTGAAAACACCGAATTGGATGTTAAATTTGTAACATGGTTCTTCGCACCTTCCTTCATCCGTGAGTGCGTAGACTTTACAGTTGAAAGCGCAATGGGCGTTCCTTTCAGCGGAACAGCTGTTGAAGAAGACGGCATCTACCTGATTCCTTCTTTCTCCATCAGTAACGCAGGCGGCTCTGACTATGACTTTGATGCATACAGAGCAAGCGAAGCATATGAAGTTAGATACTCTATTGGCGACTTCTAATATGTAGTTTTAAAGTTTTACATTGTACAGACAGGGTCGGTAGATTGTCGCCGACCCTGTCTGATTTTAAAAAACATTCAGATTAACCTAGAACAAATAGTAGACCATAAACGTAAAAGATAAATAGCAAGTGATATGAAAGGAATCCACTGTCATGCGCTTAGAGATGAAAAACATTGTGATGGAATTCGGCCCGGTTAGGGCGGTAGATAATGTTGATTTAACCATAAACCCCGGAGAAATAGTTGGGTTATTGGGTGAAAATGGAGCGGGAAAATCCACCCTTATGAATGTATTGGCCGGCGTTTACACACCCGTTTCCGGTAAGATTATAATTGACGGCAAGGAAGTTTCTATGCGCGGTGTTCGCACGGCAAGCCGAAATGGAATTCGCTTTATACATCAGGAATTGAACCTATGTAACGACTTGAAAGTTTTTGAAAATATGTTTTTAGGCGAAGAGATTTTGTCTGGAAAAACATTTTTAAATAAAGCTACTATGATTAATAAATGTGCAGAAGTTTTTGCCCGAATGAAAGTGGATATCGATCCTCTTAAAACAGTGAATGAGCTGCCTGCTGCTGAAAAACAACTTGTTGAAATAGGCAAAGCATTGTTGTTTCATTCCGAGCTGATTATTATGGACGAGCCGTCTACTTCGCTTTCAACTTCTGAAGTTGAAAATCTTTTTGAAATAATGCGCAATCTCAAAAAAGAGAATGTTAGCTTTATTTATATTTCGCATAAAATGCCCGAGCTTTTTGAAATATGTGATATTTATTATGTTCTTTGTGACGGAAAGCTTGTTTCAAACGGAAAATTCGCAGATGTTGGAGAAGACGAAATAACTGAAATGATGATTGGTCATAATCTTCAATCAGATGAGTTTGAAAATCACACTTACCACGCCACAGACGAGGTTTTTTTATCTGTAGAAAACCTGAAATGTGGTGAGTTGCAAGATTTGTCTTTTGATCTACATAAAGGAGAAATACTTGCAGTAACCGGTTTGCAAGGCTCAGGACGAGACGCCTTGGCAGATGCGCTATTTGGAGTAGAAGCATTTTCCGGCAAAATCACTATTAAAGGAACAAAGATGCCAAATACCGCAGGCGACAGCGCTGTTAGATTTTTCATGAAGCGCGGTGTTGGAATGGTTCCAAGGATGCGTCCGGAGCGAGGAATACATAACGACTTATCGGTTCAAGATAACTTGTCTATGGGCTACTTAAACGCCAAGATGAAAAAACTATTTATAAGCTCAAAAGAAGAAAAAGAACGGTTTTTAAGGCAACAAAAAGCTATGAGTATTAAGGTTTCAGATATGCGAAACTTAATCACTTCACTTTCCGGTGGTAACCAGCAAAAGGTTATTTTAGGCAAGTGGCTGGAAACCGATGCAGATGTGCTTTTACTGGATAATCCCACACAGGGTATTGATGTGGGTACAAAATTTGAGATATATCATTTGATTTTAAGGCTGGCTAAGGCCGGTAAAGCAATAATTATATTCAGCCCGGAATACCAGGAAATTCGTAAAGTTGCAGACTCTTGCATTGTTCTTTATAAAGGGGAATGTAGCGCACGATTAGACAGAGAAAATCTTACTGAGAAAAATGTGATGTATTATTCTACCGGAGCAAACTTGGGGTGATTAAAAATGAAAAAAATAAACAACTTAAACGCTGATACTTTAAAACTATTTGGACGATCCCTAACAAGGGAATATAGCTTTGTTTTGTCATTTATATTTTTGGTTATTATCGGAGCAATCGTAAACCAAAACTTTTTTACTTGGAACAACTTATCTAATTTGTTCGTACAAGGAAGCATGATAGGCCTTATCTCCATGGGCATGACGATGGTTATCGGTGCAGGACTTATCGATATTTCTGTTGGCTCGCAAGTAGCGCTTATCAGCGGATTTGGCATTTGGGTGCTGAACGCTTCCGGTAGCATATTTGTAATGCTACTATTTTGTGTTGCTTTTGGTGTATTTATGGGATTTATTAATGGCCTACTTGTCACAAAAGGCGGAATGCCGGCAATGATTGCAACACTTGCCACAATGAGTGCCGCCCGTGCAATTGTCAACTACTACGGAGCAAGCGGTCCTTTCACGGTAGACAAAGAATATTTCGACAGCTTCAGGCAGATAGCTGTGGGTGGTATCCAGCTTAGCGAAACAGTTACCATTCCATATCTAATGATTATCTTCATAGTTGCGGTTGTGATATTTGATGTTGTTATGAAACAAACAAAGCTGGGCAAGCATATTTTTGCAGTGGGTAGTAATGAAAAATCTGCACGCTTATCGGGTATAAATATAGATGCAATAAAAACCTATACATTTATGATTACCGGTGCTATGTGCGGAATAGCGGCATTACTTTACGCTTCAAGAACAACTGCTGTAGCAGCAGCGTCGGCGGCGATAAGCTGGGAGATGGACGCCATTGCAGGTGTTGCAATCGGTGGCACATCAATGAGCGGCGGCCGTGGAAAAATACTGGGAACATTCTTAGGCGTGCTAATGTTCAGAATCATCAGCAATATTTTGACTGCCGCAGATGTTTCTTCTTACTTGAACGGTGCTATAACTGCTGCCATAATTGTTTTTGCAGTGCTTTTGCAAAACTTCCAAAACAGACGTCGCTAATAAATTTGTTTTCATTGGAGATGAATTATGATAAAAATAGGAATAATCGGATGCGGGAAAATAACTGAAGTTAGGCATGCACCGGAATATAGCGAGAATCCAAATTGTGAGCTTGTTGGTTTTTTTGATGTTGACACCGAAAAATCCCAAGCATTTGCAAAGCAATATAATGGCAAGGCGTTTAGCAGCGTGGAAGAAATGCTGAAAAGCGATATTGATGCCGTCAGCGTTTGTGCTGCAAATCGATTTCATGCAGAGATAAGTATACAAGCGTTAAATGCCGGAAAACATGTTCTTTGCGAAAAGCCGATGGCAACCACCGAGAAAGATTGCTATGCCATGGTAGATGCGGCAGAAAAAAACAATAAATTCCTGATGATAGGCCTAAACCAGAGAATGGCAAAAGCTCACGTTAAGGCAAAGGAAATATTGAATAGCGGCGAGATGGGAGAACTGCTGACATTTGAGACACACTTCTCACATCCGGGCCCCGAAGGATGGACAGGCGTTGCAAACTCTTGGTTTTTTGATAAAAAGACAGCCCAGTTTGGTGTAATGGCAGATTTGGGCGTTCATAAAACCGATTTGCTGTATTATCTTACAGACAAAAAGATTGTAAAAACGTCAGCTATTTTAAATACAGTTGATAAAAAATATCCCGACGGAAAAATGATTGATGTTGACGATAATGCTATTGCCATATATACTTTAGAGAGTGGACCTGTTGGCACAATGCATGTAAGTTGGGTAAATCATGGTGCCGAGGACAATTCCACTAAGCTGTATTGCAAAAACGGAGTTATACGTATATATGACGACCCGAAATATTCACTGATTGTGGAGAAAAAAGACGGTGACGTGATAAAATACAAACTGGATCAGCTGACATCAAACAAAGAGCAAACCACAGGCAGCCGCACGTCAACAGGAATAATTGATGCATTCATAGATTCGATTGTAAACAATTGTCAGCCTGCTATCAGTGGAAACAGCGCGTTACATGCAATGCAGGTGATTTTTGCAAACCAAAAATCTGCCGAAAGCGGAAAAACCGAGATTGTAGAATTAAGAGGGTAAGATTTATGAGACCTATTACGCTAACAACAGGCCAGTATGGAGATATTCCGTTTGACGAGCTTTGCAGTATAATGTCTGACATAGGATATGACGGACTGGAGATTGCATGTCATGCGCATCTGGATGCAAAAAAGTATGTCAGTGATGAAAGTTATCGCGAAAGTATCAACGACACATTAAAAAAGAATAACCTTAAAGTGTGGGCTCTTGGGGCACATTTGGCAGGACAATGTGTTGGGGATAACTGGGATGAACGGCTTGACAATTTTGCTCCGTCTGAGCTGCACGGAAAGCCTGAAGAAATAAGGGCGTGGGCTATTGAGGAAATGAAACAAGTAGCCTATGCCGCAAAACTGATGGGTGTAAGTGTTGTTACAGGTTTCACAGGCTCGCCCATTTGGCCGTATTGGTATTCTTTTCCACAAACCGATAAAGCTATGGTAAACGGAGGTTTTGAAAAGATAAAGGAGCTTTGGACACCGATATTTGATGTTTTCGATGAATGTGGTGTGAAGTTCGCCTTAGAGGTGCATCCTGCAGAAATTGCGTTTGACTACTACAGCACCCAAAAATTGTTGGAAGTATTTGATCATCGTCCCACTTTGGGGGTAAACTTCGATCCTTCGCATTTATTATGGCAGGGTGTTAATCCTTGTATTTTCTTGAGAGACTTCGCCAGCCGCATTTATCATGTTCACATGAAGGATGTCAAAATACGCAAAGATGGCAAGGCTGGAATTTTAGGCAGCCATATTGATTTTGGCGATTTGCGCAGAGCATGGAATTTTGTTTCTCTTGGACACGGCGATGTGGACTTTGATGATATCATTAGAGAACTGAATGCAATGAAGTACACCGGACCGTTATCTGTTGAGTGGGAAGATTCAGGCATGGAAAGAATGTATGGTGCACGTGAGGCTTTTGAGTTCACAAAAAGAGTTAATTATGAGCCATCGAATATTGCGTTTGATTCAGCACTAAAATCTGATTAACACAATGCTTGAAACTAGCTAGGCCTAAAACATTGTCCCATTTGCCTCAAATATGTACTACTTCAAGATGTACATTGAAAAGCGCTATGGGATTTTTTGCAAAAATATATATCTACTGATAAGGGGAAGTTTGCCATTGTGCGAACTTCCTCTCATTGTGCAAACAATAAATATCCACCGGCTAAGCCGGTAGCTTTTCTTATGCGGGCGTAGACCTCTTATACTGGCAGCCCTCTTAGGGCTTTTTACGCTCTGGCACTTGCAAAAGATTGTTACTTGCTACCCATAAACGGGTCTGTGTATTCTTTCATGGTTAATTGGTCGTGAAGTTTATCTTCTTCTATCTGACCTTTGATATATTCTTCAATCTTCTTTGCATTTTTACCTGCCGTGTCCACATAGTATCCCCTGCACAAAAATGAGCGGGTTCCATACTTGTATTTTAAATTACCGTGCCTTTCATGTATCATCAGGCTACTTTTTCCTTTTAAAAACCCTACAAAGCCTGATACACTTATTTTAGGCGGTATCTCTACGAGCATATGAATATGATCTTTGCACAGCTCTGCTTCTACTATTGCTACACCTTTCCAATCGCAAAGTTGTCTTAATATTTTTCCTATGTTGTTTCGTATTTCTCTATACACTATTTTTCTACGATATTTCGGCGCAAATACTATATGGTATTTGCAATTCCATTTCGTGTGCCCAAGGGGGCAGACCCTGCGATAAACTATTATTGTCACTTCTCAATTCTGTGACCTCCTTTTGATTTTGCTTGTGCAGCCCTCTGACCGCACTTTTATTATAAATCAAAAGGAGTTTTTTATCTTAATTTAGCTGAAAGCGTTGACCCCCACATAGTCGGTGGTTGTTTGCACAAAACAAAGACATGGTATCACCGATTTTTGGTGATACCATGTCTTGTTATGTTAAGGGGTAGTTTGCTTTTTCCATTTTTTGCCTTTTCCACTGTTCAAACTCTCGCTTGCCCTCGTCACTCTCGAAATATATTTGTATCTCCGGCAGGAGTACCCTTGCCAGACTTTCGAGCTCGTATTTTGGGATTTCGGATTTTTTTACCGCCTTTTGTTCGCCCATAAACCCTCTCGCTTTCATATTAAATTTTCAAGGTACTATGTACTTGCTACTTCCAGAAAGGCTGATTGCTCTTTTTATGGCTTTTAGTGTAGCTATACTACTGTGCTTATGTTAATGCTTGTAAGCCTTGCTATGCAGCCATCTAGTAGCTTCAACTTTTCTACTGTATTTTGTTTATAATAATAACATTTAATAAACTATATTGTTATTATAGCGTGTCATGCTGTTCATTGCAAACAAATAAACAACAAATTATGTTTGACGATATATCAGTGAAAATCTAAACTAAAATTGATGATTTTAAGAGTATTTTCGACTTCGACAATATTTTCCACTGATTGACAAATTAGACCTATATGTTTATGATATAAATATCTAATAAACACGAGGAGGTTTTCACCTTGATATATGATGAAAAACAATCACGCATCACAAAAAAACGCCTAATGCAGCTACGCAAAAAGAATAATTTGTCCTTTGAACAGCTCTCTAAAGCACTTTCGGAGCGTGGGACACATATCAGCCATACAAACCTCAAAAACTACGAAATCCTCGACCCTGAGCACCCTATTTACGCTCGTACACGCAGTATGAGTATTGAGTATCTCGTGGGTTTTGCCGACTTCTATGACGTTTCTATTGAATATCTGCTTGGCATATCCAACTCCAAAAAGAATGAATACAGCGATATTTCCGAGCGGCTTGGTTTGTCTGATGATGCCATTGACAGACTTGTGCAATGCAAGGAGAGTTCAGAAGAAAACGGCGATATCAAGCCACCGTTTCAGCGTGATACCGTTATTTTGAACAATTTTCTAACCAGTGACACATTTGACTATGTGATGGAGAAAATCAAGCTGAGCCTGTTTGCGGATTTTATGTACAAGTTGAGCCAAAACGCACAGCAGGAGTTTTTTCGTGAGCAGAACGCTACTGAGCTTGAAAAGTCACGAG
>CAYIZZ010000002.1:0-54952 GCA_964367945.1 uncultured Oscillospiraceae bacterium
TCCCCGGTGTGATTGCATTTGTAATGTGGTTTATCGGCCTTGAGGGCATTGTGCCATCCGTAGTATTGGTGCTATCCAGCATGCCTGCTGCCACAAATAATGTTATTTTTGCCCAGGAATATAACAAAGATATTGCTTTCACAACTCGCTGTGTTGTGCTGGGAACATTATTAACTCCTGTTTCGTTGGTACTTGCCATATGGGTAAGCGGTATTTTATTTTAGCAATATAATTTTCAGTAATAAAAAAGCACCGAGCCTCTAATCATAGGCTCGGTGCTTTTTTATATAGTAATTTGTTTTTACTTTTAGTAATTTCACCGCTTAAAACAACTCTTTGTTTTTAATTTGAATGTCATACCATGGTGATGGAGCTTTTATTAACAGCCCACTGTATGCACTATATCGTTTATCTTCGATTGTCGGAAAGCTAATTGCGTGTGCACAAAGGCACTGATATTTGCACTTCAGTTCCCTGTTTATTGCAAGATCGCCATATTTCGAGTCCCCTAATATCGGGGTATCTATCGCTGCCATTTGTGCCCTAATTTGATGGGTTCTGCCTGTGTACAGCGTGATTTCCAGCAAGGACAGCCTGCCGCTTATTGCAAGTGTTTTGTAGCCTGTTTTTATTGCTTTTGCGCCTTTAGCCTTATTTTTCACCACTTTCACCGTGGATGTGCTTTGATTTTTCAATAGCCATGCGTCGATGATATCGCTTTCTGGCGAAGGCTGCCCATATACTGCGCCGATATATGTTTTCTTCAGTAGTTTTTTTTGCATTAAATCTACTATAAACTCTTCTGTTTCTATATTTTTCGCCATCAGCACCACTCCGGACGTGCCTGTATCCAGCCTATGACATAGCGCCACTTCACGCGCTTGGTGCTGATTTCCATTTTCTACTAGATACTGTTTCGTGCGGACCAAAAGACTATCTTCACCGGATGTTTTCTCGATAGTTATCAGCCCTGACGGCTTATTTGCCGCAATAATATTATCGTCTTCATATAACACATCCAGTAGTCCCGAGCTGATTTTAGGCAAAAATGATTCCTCAGACAAATATAGCCGTACTTCATCGCCTTTTTTCAGACGAGTGGAAAACATCATTTTTTTTCCATTTACCTTGATTTTGTTTTGCCTAAGTGATTTGTGCCACATACCAAGACTTACTGCAGGATATGACTCTGCCAAAAATTTATCCAGCCGCATCTCTTTTGTCTTGGTATAATATAGAGTTCTCATTAGTTTTCCTCCGCAGGCACCGGAATCAGAGATTGCTTGCGTAAAATTTCTGCATCCTGTATGTCCAGTGTCACCAATATCCACCCTACATCTCCATAGTCCACTTCCAATATCTCTATACTTTCATCGTTTGCTAAAAGTGCAGTTGCACCGTCTATTTTGCCGCGTGCAAATACCGAATCTTCAAAGCAAACTATCCGCCTATCACTTTTCAGTACGCCTTCATCCCACAACGCATCGCTGTAGTTTGAAATCTTCAAAGGGTAGGTGTCTATCGGCTGTGCGTCCGAGCTGTCATATCCTGTCATCGTCTCGGTATATGGAGCGAAAACATACCATGTTTCGTCAATCTGAGCACAATACATGCTGTCCTCTAGTTCCTCAGCAAAATTCAAAAACGTGGTTTCGTCGCCTGTGATATACAACGTATTTTCATCAAAATCACCACTTGTAAGCTTTGATATATGCATCTCAATTTGGGCTTTTCGCATATCCATATCAAACCTTGCGGCAAAAGTATCATCTGTTGTCATGCCATTATCGGCCGCATACAGCGCTAAGTGAATGCCCTGTGGCAATATCTCTGTGTCTAAAGAAGCTATGGTGTCATAATTTTGGGCCAGCTGCCAAAATTCACTGTCCAGCGGTGACGGCATAATAGCCTCATACGGACGAAAAGTCTGCATTTTGATTTGCAATGCCGGTGTCAAGTCAAGCAGCTGCACAGCCACAAAAATAACTATTGCCATTTCCTTCCATTTCCCGTTAACGCGTCGCAATAAATACACACAGCACACCAGTGCTATTGTGTACCACACAGGATAAAAAAGACGTCCTGAAGATCTAAATACAGAGGCAAGCTGTATTATTATTTGTGGCAATGGCACATATGCCAACACCGCTCCATTAGCTGTAATTTGGTTTGATACAGCAAAGACTGCCAAGCACAATAACACTATTAACAGCATCCAATGACGTTTGGCTAAAAAGACTATCTCCATGCCTTTTTTGCGCCATATCAAATCTATTATCATAACAGGTATCAGAAGTAATATGCCAAGACCCAAATAATTAAATCCGTCAATATTTCCAAGTACTTGGTTTTGTGCCGGAAGGAATAAGCTGTAGTTGCCATCTTTTGTTATCGGATTAAACAACGCGTTTAAATTCATCGAGAAAAAGCCATAAGTTGTGCTACCTGCCGAAGATCCTGAAGAAAAAGCGCCTAGTATAAATCCACACAAAAGGGTTGCCAGCAAGCATATTACCATCATAATAATAGGCTCTTTCACTTTTTTATGATGGACAGCGTTCTCGGCAAGCAGTGCCAATAATATAGCAAATATCATCGGAATAAAATACGGATGAATGGCAATGGAAAGACAGCAAATAGCCACAAATCCCCATACATAGAACTTACCCGTACGGCGATGTTTTATATACAAATACAGCGCAAGCAATATCAGCCACTGTGCACTTAGTGCGCCATGACGAAGCAATCTGTCTAAAAATATAGGCGATACAATAAACACAAGGCTGAGCGCTGCATTTTTAAACTTGCTATTTGTGAAAAGACTAAGTAATAAAGACGCCGATACACCCTGCATTACACTGCACAAAAATCCCCAAAGTCCAAAATATTGAAATGTTTGTGGTAGCATTGGGCTTAATATCTTGAAAATCACAGCAAATATCGGAATCGAATCGGTAAAGCCTACATATCCTCCAAGAGGATAGTTTATATATTCCGATACGCCTATAGGAAAGCTCCATGGTGCGTTTCGATACAGCATCCATCCTGCATAGTGCTGCACTGTATCCATTTCAACCACGCCACCACGTAGCCATATGTCATTTGTTACCGCCAGCGACGAAAATCCATATATCGCAAAAAAGAAAATAGCACCCAGCGCCGCGCCTATCCTCACCGGTGGTATATTCTGTATACTAGTTTTAAGCACGTTTTTTTCCATAAGGTGCTGATATCCTCACTTTGTGTCCTTTTCTTTTTTTAGAATATTGCTATCTTTTAAAATATATTGTGGGCGACGCTTTGTTTCAAGGTATGTTTTTGCCAGATACTGACCCAAAACACCGATGCAAAAAAGCTGTATACCAAACGCAAACAGCATGATAGCCACTTGTGATGCCCAGCCGGTAACAGGCTCGTAAAAAAACATTCGACGCACCACCACTACCACTGTGAATATAAGCGCCACAAAGCAGAAAAAGAAGCCAGCAAACGACGAAACAGCTAAAGGCGCAGTGGAAAACGCCACAATCCCATCAATAGAGTATAAGAACAAACGCCAAAAACTCCACTTTGTTTCACCTGCCACCCTTTCCACATTTTCATACTCCAGCCACTTTGTGGAAAATCCTACCCAGCTAAAAATACCTTTTGAAAATCGATTGTACTCGCTCATTTCTAAAATCGCATCCATCATCCTACGGCTCATCATGCGAAAATCACGTGCACCATCTACAATCTCGGTTTTAGATATTTTGTTTATAATCTTATAAAATGCTCGTGCAAAAAAGCTGCGAATTGGTGGCTCACCTTTTCTTGTGACACGTCTTGTGGCCACACAGTCGTACTCGCCGCTTTTAATATCTTCATACATCATTGGTAGCATGAATGGCGGGTCTTGGCCGTCTGCGTCCATTATAACAATATAGTCTCCGCTTGCATGCTCAAAGCCTGCCAGCATAGCCGCTTCTTTTCCAAAGTTGCGCGAAAAAGACAGGTACTTCACCCTTTTATCTTTTTCCGCCAAGCTTTTCATTACCTCGGTTGTGCCGTCTTTCGAGCCATCATTTACCAAAATGAACTCAAAATCCGCCTCGGGCATATTATTTACTACATCACATACCATATCGTAAAAAATCGGTAGTGCTTTTTCTTCATTGTAACATGGTACCACAATGGAAAGAACGTCCATGTGCCGTGCCTCCTATTTTCTGCTACCACACATACTATTTTTTATCATGTGGCAGTTTTTCAGCTTCATTACTTGCGCTAATATTTAAACTTTCTTCATCATTTTTATCATCTTCACGTACTAATATCGAAATCTCGCCTATTCGATTTAAGTGTAACACAATAGTGATAGCTACCGGCAAGCCAAACAACCCCCAAAATCCAAACAGCCTTGCACCTATAAACATCGAAATCAAGGTAAGCAGCGGATAAAGGCTTATTTGATGGCCTACCACCCTGGGCTCCAGAAACTGACGAATAACTGTAATAACGCCATACAGTATAAGCAGCCCTATGCCCAAAAAATAATTTCCACTGAACAACGAGTACAGCGCCCATGGAATCATTATAGTGCCTGTACCAAAAACCGGGATAATATCCACAATTGCCGTAATAAATGCGATTAAAAATACATTAGGTACACCCAGTATCAATAGGCCAACAGACACCTCTACAAACGTAATGGAAAGCAAGATACAATAAGCTCTTGCAAATTTTAGTAGTACATTTATTGTAAAGTCTTTTATGATCAGCAATATACGTTTTACGTTTTTTGGTATCTGAAGCGAAAGAAACCTAGTGATGACATGATAATCAGAGACAAAAAAGAATGATGATATAATGCAAATCACCACACCTGCCACCACCCACGGCACACTCACGGCAAATCCCGACAAAACTTCAATCGCGCTTGAAGAAATCCATGCTATTGCATCTTCTATCATAGTGGCCATGTTTTCATTCATACTATCTAAAACCCCACGTATTGAAGGATCAAGACCTAAAATGAAATCATCAGACCAGTCTATCACATCATGAATAGCAGGCTCGATATACGTATTGTACATCTGCGGTATTTCCTCAAAGCCTTGTATAGCTAAAAGCACCAACCTAGAACCAAGAATTGCCAGCAGCCCGGCTATAATCAAATAAACTACTATCAATATCAATACTGCCGATGCTCTATATCCCAGCGGCGTTTTTTCCGCCATTTTTGTTATTAATGGATTTAATAAAGTTGCAATAAGGAACGCTATTAAAAACGGCATAAATAAGGGCATACCATACTGCAAAAGCACATAAATAATTCCCACCCAAATTGCAATATAAACACATCGGGTGATAAATCCTTGCATTTTTTTGGTATCTTTCAATTTTATATCCTTCTTCCACATATTTTGTGCAAAAGAAAATTATTCATAATTATATGATATTATACGCTAAATTCACAAAAAATTCCATATCAAAATGTGAAAATTCCCATATTGACGAAAAATTTTCATGTATTATCAAAGTATATATAAATATTCAAACAAAATTACAAAAAATTCATTGACATTATGCCACATATTCGATATACTATATAAGCGTTCTGTTTTCGTTGGCCTGTCGCCAAGCGGTAAGGCACCAGACTTTGACTCTGGCATTCGTAGGTTCAAATCCTGCCAGGCCAACCACCAGCGTGACGCTGGACTCAAAAAGACACCGGATATAATTCGGTGTCTTTTTTATATCTATTATGCTATATTTTACTTTCAAAGATTGTGAAGTATTGCCAACAAACTAAATTCATTGTAAATGTTGTTGACTGATACCAACTACATGATTATAATATATAAGGTAGTTATAATATTTGTAACTTCACGTATGGGTAAAATCAAGCATGTGAATAGGAGAAATTATGGAAAAGAAACTTATTTTATCGTCCGATTTGGCAGGATTTGCTCTTAAAGAAGAAATCAAAGAATATGTTGAATCTCTTGGTTACGAAGTAGAGGATGTTGGCACATTGACAAGAGAAGAGCCTGTTCCTTATTTTGAAGTGGCCAAACGCATTGCTGAAAAAGTGCAAAGCGGTGAATACGAGCGTGGCATTGTATTCTGTGGCACCGGCATGGGTGTTTCACAAGTTTGCAATAAATTCAAAGGTGTTTTCTGTGCTTTGGTAGAGTCTGAGTACACTGCTGAAAGATGCAGAGTTATAAACAACTCTAACATCATGGCTTTGGGTGGTCTTGTTGTTACACCTCCTGTAGCAAAACGCATGGTTTCCTTATTCCTTGATACTGAATGGTGCCAAGGTGAAACACCTGAGCGTGTAGAGTTCTTGCAAAGATTGCAAAAGCCTTGCAATGATGTAGGTCAATAAAAATCATACTAATTCATAAACAAAAAGAGATATATTCATATGAATATATCTCTTTTATTTGTTAAACCATCTGCTGACACTCTTTTATCCATATAAAAATACCAAACTTCACCACTGTGCGGCATAGTTTGGTATTATAAAAAAACTTAGTCTTGTGGTTGAGTGCTTTCAGTTTTAATTTCTTCTGCACTCTTTTCTTCTGCCTCAGCTCCTGCTTTCAGCTTTTCAAATTCCCTCATAACATGCTGGTATGTGCCCATAGTTATTTCAGGCATCCCCTCGCCTGTTTCAAGGTTAAGCCCTGCTGCCTCAAATCCTTGTTTCACAGCATCTTGAAGTTTGGCAAGCATCTCGGGATCATCGCCGGCCAAAGATGTGGCCATAAGCATAATTCTGCTGGAAACCGACTCGACAGAATACGCGCCACCCTCAGAGATATCTTCCAGTGCACCTTCGGGAGTAGTGGCCGGTGTAGGCATAGCACCCTCAAGGCTACCAAATATATCAATCAGCAAGTTTGCAGAATTTGTGCTGATTTCAAACCCATTATGAGAAACAGTTGTTTGCTGTGCTTGTATTGTGACATTTTGCTTTACAGACGTGGTAATAAAGTCCAAAGTGGACTCCACCCTTTCTCTGTTAAGCGCCTCTATTTGATCAGTTGTCAATTTTTTCGGTGGCTCATAAGTCACGCTTTTATCGTGACCATTTTGCTTTTCAAAAGTATCTACCCTTTTTTCAGCTTGCGCCGCCACAACGTTTTCATGATTTTGCTTAAATTCAGCCTCAGCGTTTACTTTCACTGAGCTATTTGAGTTTATATTTTGTGTGTTTGGAATTATCATCATATTACCTCCTAATATACCATATGGCAACACGTCTTATCTTGTATATCGGCAGCTTCTCAGAAAACTTTAGCTTTATTTTCATTTTTTATTTGATAATATTCCATTTTGAATTTCACTGAGACTTTTACTATGATTTTATCCCTTCTTTTGCCTTTTTATAAAGTGCTTCAAAATCAGAGCCATCTTCGGGATAAAGAGCTATTCCTACGTTTGCAGAAAGCGGTAATGTTATTCCGTCTTTTTCTATTTGTTTAGATAGCTTTTCACACAGTTCAGCTGTTTTATTTTGTACGAAATCGTTTGTTCTATGGCTATTAATAAACACATAGAATTCATTTCTACCTTTTCTGCCTATTATATCAGAGCTTCTGAATGTGCTGCGCATAACGCTTCCTACATCCTTTAAGCAATCTTTTGCAACCTCTTTCCCGAATGTATCACCTATCTTGTCAAAATTTTCAAGATTGATTATGAAAAACATACCATTATTAATATCTGAATCAACTACACGCAAGTAATTTCGAATATACCGCTGAGTTGCACTCTTATTGTAAACACTTTCATCAGGATCTGCCTCTGACTTTGTTTTCAAGATATCCATCTCAAGTTTATGCCCGAAAACTTCAGACATCTTGCCCACAACTCTGCGATTTTGCCTTACTTCATCATAAATCACCCTGCATGTATATATGTACCATATAGGATCACCATTTGGCAAAATAGCACAAAATTCACCTTCGCTTTTATGTGGCGTCGATGTAATATTTTTCAGCACTTCTACACTCTGTGGAAACATTTCCTTGCCTAATTCCGAATCGGTGAAATCCTCAATAATGTCCGGAATATCAAACCTCTGCGCAAAATTCTTAGAGAACCGCATGGTTTTTGTTTCTATATCAAAGTCATAAAACGCACTATTGGTAAGCGCGGATATATGGGCAACAAAATCCCTTTCATTTTGCAGGTCTCTGTCCGCCCTAGAATAATCAGTGATGTCAATAACCGAGGCATATAGCCGTGTCTGCCCGTTTTCGTTTACCGCCAGCTTTCCGTTCAGCCTATATGCATGGTTTGCACCGGATTTTATGGTAAACTTATTAGTGAACTCTACATATGCATTAGGATCCGCTTGAATTGTGCGCTTCAAATATTCTAAAATTTCCGCTTTATTTTCAGTATCCATGATATTGATGCCACGATTTTTAAAAATATCTCTCACTTCTTCTCTTGTGTAGCCTATCATTTCAAAATAATAATCATTTGCCTCAAGCAACGTGAAATATTCGTCAACTTTTGCCACAATGATACCACTTGGAACAAATGAGCTTGCGTACTTTATATCATTAATTTGTTGAATAATAGGCAAGCCCAACACATCACTCGATGAATTTTCAGTTATCATCGTGCGATATTTTTCTTCAAACTCCGCTGCCGGTATAGGTTTATCGTAAAAATAACCTTGCACAGCATCACAGTTCATCGATTTCAAAAGCTCGACTTGTTCGGCGGTTTCTATGCCCTCTGCAACAACATACATCCCAAGGTTGTGAGACATTTTCACAATACTATCGATAAGCAAATCGTCTCGCCTTGCGTTTTTACCACCGACAAAGAAACTTCTATCCATTTTAAGTGTATCTACTTGAATATTTTTAAGCATGCCAAGGGACGAATAACCCGCACCAAAATCGTCAATGGAAATCCTGAATCCATTTTTACGCAAATCAACAAACAATTGCTCTATAGTGCTTTCATTTGCTATTGTAGTGGATTCTGTTAGCTCAATTTCAATACATTCGTGTGGAATATTATATTTATCCACCGTAGAAATAAGACCATCGACAAAATATGGATTTTCCAAATTAAGGCGTGAGCAGTTGACCGATATAGTCATCTCGCCTATTCCTTCGTCTATCCAGCGTCTAAGCATTATGCACACATGTTCTAATATATATCGATCAAGCTCTACTATAAATCCGTTGCGTTCAAACAATGGTACAAAGTCATTCGGGAATATCATTCCTCCGTCTGATTCAATCCAACGTACCAGAGCCTCCGCCCCGGCCAGTTTGTCATCACTTGTTCTGAATTTAGGCTGCAGGAAAACTTTAAATTCTTCATTGGCAAGTGCCGCTCTCATCTTGTGTGTGATATCAGCTTCAACCTTCACTTGGTTTTTCAATGTGTCGTCATAATCACAAAGCAGCTCGCCTTTTGTCACTTTTGCTTTTGTATGTGCAAGGTTCACCTTTGCCATAATATCATCAAAATTAGTTTCACCTGCTTCAATGTGATATCTACCAATCTTGAATGTGCCACCATAATCGACAAGCTCCGGAATAACTGTGTCGTAATGTTCTGCAACCGCCACCGCAAAAAAGCTCATATCTTCAAAGAAATGACGGCCTGCAAACATAACAAACTTATCACTGCCAATTCTTGCTGTAACTAAACTAGGCTCATTAAAGCTATCAGATAACGATTTCACCGCTTTTAAAACACGGTCACCCATATCATATCCAAACATCTCGTTTATTGCTTTAAAATTTTCAATATCTACTACAATTATCGAGTATTTTTCTTTTTTGTTATTTTCTAAAACAGTGGTTATATCCAATTTCAGCTTTGCCATGTTTGCAAGTTCAGTCAAAGGATCGTAATATGCCACTTTATGCATGCGTTTATTGGCCCGTGATTGCGTAATCGCCACATAAATCACAAGTGCAATAATCGTCCAGTAAATAATGATACCAATCACTTCAAAGTTATCAGTTGCAAAGATAATCTCGCTGCTCAGCGATTCCACATTGACATTCATGGCAAGAGCGATATTCGTCCACTCTATAGGATAATACACCATTACTTTCGGTGTACCATGATATTCGTAATAAAAGCTACCACTTTGATGATTTTCAAGATCTTTTTGCGTTTTAATAACGTTGTCGATACCCATTTCTATTACATCATCTTCCGGAATGACTGTGGAACCAATATGATTTTCACTTGTTGAAAACATCATATTTAAATTATTGTCAACAAAAAACACATCGCCTTCATAATCTTTGTTGTTCAATATTAATTCAAAGAAATTGTCCACAGGAACATCACATATAAGCACGGCTGTTATTTTGTCATCTTCTATAACAGGAACCGCTAAGTTGAAAACAACTTCTGATGTTTCTGATGATATATACGGATCTTCTATTTGAAATTCATTTTCTAAAGCATTAAGAAAAGACTGATTTTCAGAAAAATCGTGATACTCATTGTCTTTAGAAACCCCGTTTCCCTCAAGATCTATATAATATAAATTGTCAAATTCCCTAACTTGCGATTGCGTGCTAAAATACTCTACTACATTTTCCGAATCAACATTATTTTCAGCAATAACCTCTGCAAAAATCGATAGTTTACTATTTGCCTCTTCCAAAGCATTTTCCAGCAAAACTTGATACTGTAAACCTATTTGTTCCATCTCATCAATAGTAGACTCAATTACTGCATCATCGGAAATAATGCCTGTCCATGTTATCAAGGCTCCGATAAATACAATAACTAGTATAACTACTATTGTTATCATATTTTTTGAGATGAAACTTTTAGTTTTCATATACATTATCCCCAATGGCTTATACCGATCAAGCACATTCTTATCCATAATAAATACATAGTCATTATACTCTGAAAACCCCCATAAATCAACATTATTACAGAAAAAACAAGTGATTTCAACATTGGAATTCTCATTATTTGTACCATAAGTTTATAAAAAGAAAATATGTTCATTATTGCAGTATAATATGTGCACAATAATAACTACTATTGGCATCATGCTTTATTTTCAAACAAGAAAAATGTATAATAAAAATACTATTGTTGCGAAATGTTACGAGGTGTGTTATGGATACAAAAATCTGCTTTGTGGCAACTATCTTCCAAGGTAGCGGGGGCGGTGCTTTTGTGCCAATACCATTTGACATAAAAGAAAGATTTGGCAAAGGCCGCCTAAAAGTAAACGCTACTTTTGATGGTGAGCCATACACCGGAAGCATTGTCAATATGGGTTTCAAAAATAAAGACGGGTCTGTGTGTTATATCCTGGGTATTTTAAAAGCAATACGAAAGAAAATAGGCAAAGATGTCGGTGACAATGTCGACGTTGAAGTTGAAATAATACACTAAAAAGGAAGATTCACCGCATGGCATATGATTTTAAAAAAGAATTCAAAGAGCTTTATGGCGCAAAAAGCAATCCTTTTATAATAAATGTTCCTGCGCTAAATTACCTTGCAGTGTGTGGTAAAGGCAACCCAAATGATGCAGACGGGGAATATAAAAACGCAGTGGAACTACTTTACGGTGTGGCATACACCCTGAAAATGAGCTATAAAACCGACTATAAAATCAATGGTTTTTTTGAGTATGTGGTGCCACCGCTTGAAGGATTTTGGTGGCACGATGGAATCAAGGGCGTAGACTATAAAAAGAAAGACGAGTTTCAATGGATTTCACTTATAAGACTCCCTGATTTCATTTCAGAGTCTGATGTCATTTGGGCAAAAGAAACAGCAACCAAAAAGAAGAAATCTGATTTTTCAAAGCTTAAATTTTTCACGTATGACGAAGGCCTTTGTGTGCAGTGTCTACATGTTGGTCCTTACGACGACGAGCCTGTGAGCACAGCAAAAATGGAAGAGTATGCAAACCAAAATGGATATTCGATAGACCTATCCAAAAAACGACATCATCACGAAATATATTTGAATGACCCAAGAAAAACCGACCCTCGTAAGCTAAAAACCATTATTCGCCACCCAATAAAGAAATCCCTATAGAACTAGGCTGGAGATAAATTATGAATTATATTATAAGAAAGGCCACCTTGGCCGACAAAGCCTCCGTTCTTGCCCTTGGCAGGAAAATTGTTGATGTGTATGAGCGTACACACCTTGGCAACGAGATGGCTGATGCATATATCAATAGCGGTGCTTGTGATAGTGATTTGAGTAAAATTTATGATAACGCAACTATTATTTTAAATGGTGATGACCTTATTGGGTTTTTATTCACTGATGAAAATGAAATCCAAGGCTTGTCGGTTGATGTGCCTTATTGGGGCAAAGGCATAGCGCAAAAACTAGTTGCATATGCTACCAAAAATCTTTTTACTGAGTATGATGAAATAAAGCTTGAATGTTTTGTCACATCTCCACGTGCAAACAGATTTTACCAAAAAATAGGCTTTGTAAACTGTGGCATAGTCGAGGGTGATGGTGGGAACAGAGTTTTGTATAAACAAAAAATAGATAAGCTATTACTTGAATGAGGTAGTTATGCCAATAGAAACATATCTAAATATGATTGATGATAAAACAAAATCTCAAGTTTTGCCCATAATTTCCTATATAGAAGACACTTACACTCAAGCTGTTTTT
The DNA here is from genome assembly GCA_964367945.1 of uncultured Oscillospiraceae bacterium. Taxonomy (GTDB): domain Bacteria; phylum Bacillota; class Clostridia; order Oscillospirales; family Ruminococcaceae; genus JAAYCI01. Next base: position 12,660 of record CAYIZZ010000002.1, read on the forward strand.
GACGAGGTACATTCTGAAAGAACTCATATACCCACATGGTGATATGATGACGCCTATGTTGCTGTTGCATGCAGAAAGACATATATTAGTGTCTATTTCAGTACCCCCATTGCGGCAAAAACAGTCGACCGGAACACAGACACGCCCTATGTATTTGCACGAAAAAGTTGTGTGAATATTTGTTATCGCATAAAGGAAATTCCCTACGAGGCTTTTTACAAAGGGATTGATGTGTGTTTTAATAATATAAATGAACTAAGCTAAACTTACGAAAACTCAAGAAAGAAGATACAAAATGGAATTAATCAAAATAACGCTAACCGACGTAGAAAAAGCTATGTGTATCATTGACATGGCAAAAAAGCACCTAAAAGATCAAGGTATTGACCAGTGGCAAAACGGCTACCCGGACACTGCATGCATAACAAACGATGCCGAAACCGGAAAAGGATATTTTTTAAAGGAAAACGATGATATTTACGGATATTTATGCGTGGATTTTGACGGTGAAAAGGCATATGATAGCCTGAGTGGGACATGGGCATCTGAAGATAAGTATGTCGTTATGCATCGCCTGGCAATGAATGAAAACAGCCGGGGTAAAGGTCTGGGAATCAAAGCTTTTGAACTAGTGGAAAAGCTTGCAGCATCGCATGGAATACATTATTTCAGGGTGGATACAAGTGAAGGAAACCTGAAAATGCAGCACATACTAAAGAAAAACGGTTTCGAATACAGAGGCATAATTTGGTATGACAACGGCGAAAGAATCGCCTTCGATAAGCATTTTTAACACAAAAAAATCACCCATCAGGGTGATTTTTTTATTTATCTGCGAAAATTAAATTATATCAAAATAAACAGGTGTATTTAATATCTTCTTTACTTTTTCCATATCACTTGTCCTACCAAGTGCCCACATCACTTTTGTGACAATTGCCTCTGTAGACATGTTATACGCTTCAATAATTCCGTATTTTTGCTTAAGCTGATAGCCTACTTGGTATATTTCCATATCGCTACCTTCATACGGTACTTGTGTGCTCATGACAACTATTTTTCCGGCATTAATCCACTTCTCAATAGCAATGGCAAGTGCGCCATTATCACCGTTGGGAAGCCCTCCAACCCCAAAACTCTGAAAGATTAACGCTTCATAATCATCCATCACTTTTAATAGTATGTCGGCTTTCATGCCCGGAATCAGCGTCAGCAGTAGCACCCGCTCTTCCATTTTATGATAAAATACCGGTTTTTCCTTGTATTCAATATTCGTCAAATACCGTATGATTTTATTATCACGAATGATAGCTATTTCCGGATAATCAACACTTGAAAAAGCATTGAAACTCTTCGTTCTTTCCTTTCGGCTTCTTGTTCCTAAAATAACTTTGCCGTCAAAAACAATGCTTACACCGTGGGAATCGTCAGAAGCCGCATACAGCAGTGCATTTCCCAGGTTTCTTTTTGCGTCTGTATTATCGCTTGCAATAGACTTTTGCGAGCCTGTTATCACCACCGGCTTCATTGAAAACTGTATAAGATATGAAAGTGCCGCCGCAGTGTATGCCATAGTATCTGTACCATGTGTTATTACAAACCCATCGTAAACATCATAGTTTTCCTCCACGGCTTTTGCGATTTCAAGCCAATGAGAGGGATTTATATTAGTGCTGTCTATATTCATCAGCTGTAGTGTTTCAATATCGCAAATTTCTTTCACGTTCGGTATACAGTCTAGAATGTTTTCTGAAGACAGTTGCGGTACCAGCCCATACTTACTTTTCACAGAGGCTATGGTACCTCCTGTTGCGATAAATAGAATTTTTTTCATCACGTTTTCCTTTATTATTTCTCGAAATTTTCCAGATATTTTTCAACTGATCTTGTCATTTCTTTACTAAACTCACTATTGAATTTACGCTCGCAAAAAGCTTTCATGTATTCATTAAAATCTTTTTTTGCATCTAGTGCACTTCTTTCTTTCCGCTCGTTAAAACACTCTTTTATTTCTGCATCGCTTAAATGTGGGTAAGCGTTTTCGCCTACTATATATTTAAGGTCAAACCGCGCCGGCTTTGCTCGATTTTGTTGTTGCTGTGTAGGATATCCCAGCACCAGCATACACAAAGGTACCGTACAATCCGGTAAATTCAATAACTTTTTATGTTCTTCGTAATTTTCTAAAATATCCCCGATATAGCAGCTTGCCAGCCCTAAGCTTTCTGCCGCTACTACCATGTTTTGAGCCGCTATCGCCGTGTCTTGGGCCGCAAGCATCAGATCACCAACTGCAACTTTGCGAGGATTTGCACCTGCCAACTCGAAGCCTCTGTGCCAACGAGTATGGTCTGCCACAAATATAAACACCAGCGGTGCTTTAGCTATAAACGCCTGATTATCACAAGTTTTTGAAAGTGACAGTTTCAGGTTACTGTCTGTTACATCAATTATACTATATAGTATTTGGTTTCCTGCTGTGGGCGCTTGTATCGCAGCTTCTAGCAACATTTGCTTTATTTCACTCGTTACTATATCTTCTTTAAATATTCGTACTGATTTTCTATCATGCAAGCTTTTTATTATTTCATTCATTATCATCCCTACTTCTTTTATGTTTTTATTGACTCTCCACAAGCTTTATCAGAGTGCAGATCTGTGATGTTTATATTACTACCTTTAGCCATGCGAAGACTTTGTCATTGGCCGCATATTGCGATACCAGCTGCATCTTGTCTCTTTACCAACAATCATGCTCATTTTGTAGGGTTATTTTTTTCAAATACTCCCCATATTGCCAGTACAATGCCAACAATTGAGATCCCGCCAAAAATGTATAGCACAGGCATAAGTCCATACTGTGTTATGTTCCAAATTGAGGAAAACTCTCCATTAACTGTCCATTCGTTTGCCATTGAGCCAGCAAGAATAACAGCAATACTTAATACTCCTGTTAAAAACATCATAGAACCTAATATCACTTTTTTCATAAATTTTCTCTCTTTCTATTATATGAAATTTATTCAACCACTCAAAACTTCCAACTTCGTGAATGGTTTTGTTTTGCGTATAGCATTAACTAAGCAATGCTATACAATGTTTGCTCATAATCTCCCATGATTGTAGCTTTAACTCTATATGTTAAGATTTATAGGCTTCTTTATGCTATTCAACCACTTATCATTACCCAATAAAGTATCTGTAATTTGATTTATTTGATCCGTACTTTGTTAATCGGTAAAGGTATTTGCAAACTACCTAAAATAGTATTTACCATTGAAATTATTCTTGCAATTTAAGCAGTTCTTTCCTTACACAGCGTTCACAAATTGGAACACCATCACCTACCTGAGAAGAAAATAACCCTCCTCGACCGGTCAAAATAATACGCCTTTCTTCCCACTCCCCACAAGAAATACAGTGTTCCATATGTTTTGGCTTATCGATTATACCATAAACATTATCTTTAAATGCTTTTGATAGCTTTTGTAGGCAAATTTCACAATAATATGAATCATTCAAAATTGGATCATTTATACAGCAGCAATAACATTTCAGTCCATGACCCATTCCTACTTGTCCTCCTAATTTGTTTATCAATCTATAAGATTATATAAATACTATACACCTACAATTATACTACAAACAACATAAAAGCACACCCATCGGGTGTGCTTTTATGTTGGCGGAGAAGGAGGGATTTGAACCCTCGCGACGCTTTCACGCCCTACTCCCTTAGCAGGGGAGCCTCTTCGACCTCTTGAGTACTTCTCCGTGTCGAAAATCTTGTATCTATATTTGCTTGTAAACGCTGATAGTTATTATACAAGATTCTTGCGAAAAAATCAATGCCTAATTTTAGATTATTTTATTTTTAAAAAATTTATTTAAAAAAATTATATAAAATTATTGAATCTTTTAAATTAGTGTGCTATAATTGCCAAAGTAAATTGGTTAGATACGCTAAGTATTATTTGCTGATCACACAATTCCAACTGCCTACATATAGGAGGTTTTCTTATGTTGATGGAACAATATGCAAGTGCAAATTTTAGCAGTGAAGAAGATTTTCTGCAAAACTATAAAATCAATGTGCCTGAAAATTACAACTTTGCTTTTGATTGCGTTGATGTACTGGCAAGCACAAAACCTAATAAAGATGCCATAGTCTGGTGCAATGATAAAGGCGAAGACGCTCGTTATTCTTTTTCTGAAGTGTCTGCAAAGTCAGACGCCGCCGCACGCTTTTTTGCAGCACAAGGTGTGAAAAAAGGCGATACCGTTATGCTTATCATGAAGCGTCGTGTGCAATATTGGTTTGCTATTTTAGGCCTGATCAAACTTGGTGCCGTTGCTATTCCTGCCACTCATCTGCTGGGTGCTAAAGACATCATATACCGTAACAATGCAGCTTCTGTTGTGGGTATTGTCACCACCGAAGATGATGACTTGACACAAGCGGTAAACGAGGCCATGCCTTTATCCCCCACCGTGCGTTTCAGGGCTAAGGTAGGTCCTGTGCAAGAAGGCTGGTTGAGCTTTGATGACGGTCTTATCACATATGCACAAGGCGACAAACCTGCGCGTGTTACCGAGAACGACGACAAAATGCTGATGTACTTCACTTCCGGAACCACCGGAATGCCTAAAATGGTGGTACACAATCATGTATATCCATTGTGCCACATCACCACCGCACGCTTTTGGCAAAACCTACATCCGGGTAGTCTGCATCTGACACTGGCCGACACCGGTTGGGCAAAAGCTGCCTGGGGCAAGCTTTTTGGTCAATGGCTGTGTGAGGCCGCTGTGTTTGTGTATGATCACAACTTTTTCAATGCCGGCGACATGCTTCGTATGATGTGCAAGCATAAAGTAACTTCTTTCTGCGCACCGCCAACTGTGTATCGTTTGATGGTGAAGATGGATCTTAGCACTTATGATTTATCTTCTTTAGAGTATGTAACCACTGCAGGCGAGCCATTGTATCCCGAAGTTTTTGATAAATTTCATGAACAAACCGGCCTACGTATTTTTGAGGCCTACGGTCAAACAGAAATGGCGCCTATGTCCATTACATCTGTTTACAGCACACCTGTTCCCGGCTCTATCGGCAAGCCCAGCCCTGCATATCGTCTTTTGATTTTAGATGAAGAGGGTAATGAGGTCGAAGAAGGCGAAACCGGCGAGATTTGCCTTGATGTGCGTCCCGGAAAAGGCGTGGGTGTTTTCATGGGTTACTACAAAGACTCCAAGAAAACAAACGACGCTTGGCGCAGTGGATATTACCACACCGGTGACAAAGCACGTATGGACAAAGACGGCAAACTGTGGTTTGCCAGCCGTGTAGATGATGTCATCAAGTCTTCCGGATACCGCATTGGACCGTTTGAAGTGGAAAGCGTGCTTATCGAGCATCCTGCTGTTATGGAATGTGCCGTTATCGGTGTTCCCGACGCGCTTCGTGGCCAAGCCATCAAAGCCAGCATTATCTTGACCAAAGAATATAAAAACGCTGATATCGATATGGATAAGCTCAAAAAAGAACTTCAGCAATATGTAAAAGATAACACAGCAGCATATAAAACACCTAAGATAGTGGATTTTGTGGACTCGTTCCCAAAAACCATCTCCGGTAAAATACAGCGTGCCGAACTTCGCAAGCAATCAAGCAAGAAAAAAGAACGTTTGAGCAAAGCGTACTCTTCTTTTGTGCGGTAAAGGAAATATTTAATGAATGCATTTGAAAGAAATCTAAGTAGTGCTTTGGCCAGAATTTACCGTTCCATGGAAATTTTAGAAGCTAAAATGCTACAAGACAGCAACACTGTACCCCTACGATTTGCCGAAGTTCGCACATTAGAAGCAATTGCACGCGGTGGTAAAAACGAAATGGCTACCATCAGCGAAATTTCAGATTATTTGGAAATTCGCCTGCCCACTGCCACCACCGCTGTCAATAAATTGGAACGCAAAGGATTTGCCATAAGGGAAAAATGCACCCAAGATAAACGAGTGGTAAGAGTGCGTTTGACACCTGCCGGCAAACGTGTGGAAAGCTTGCGAAAGTTTTTCCACCGCAATATGGTAAGGGCCGCTTTAAAGGATCTCAGCCCACAAGAGCGATATGCAATGCTAAAAGGTATCCATAAGCTAAGTAACTTTTTAGATACGCAAATCAGGCGATACGATGCTCCTTTAGTGACATAATCAACTGCATTGTTAGGTGACTTGGCATAATAGCCAAACCTGCAAATAAATCGCGGATATTCCGCAACAAAATTGAAAGTGAGGATCTATAATATGACTAACATGCAAAAATTGGAAGAAGTAATCAGCACCTACAAAGACATCGAGGCAGGTAGCCTTACCCCTGAAACCACATTTGAAGAGCTAGAACTGGATAGCCTTGATTTGGTAGATATGGCTATTGCTTGCGAAGATGCTTTTGGCGTAACAGTAGAAGTAAACGAAAACTTGAAAACAATTGGCGATATCCTTGCAATTGTTGAAGCCGGTGCATAATTAACACCAACTAACACCGTCAGGAGAATAGTTTTATACAATCATAAACACTATACTCCGGCGGTATTATTTTTGACAAATATTAGCTGATAAGAGGGAATTATGGCACTAAAAAAACAACGTATTTGTAATCTTCTTGGTATCACCTACCCAATATTACAAGGTGGCATGGCATGGATTGCCGATGCATCTTTGGCAGCAGCTGTAAGCAACGGTGGCGGCCTTGGGCTGATTGCCGCAATGAACGCTGACGCTGACTGGCTACGCGCAGAAATTCGCAAAGCAAAAGAGCTGACCGACAAGCCTTTTGGTGTAAACATCATGCTGATGAGTCCTTTTGCGGATGACGTAGCAAAAGTGGTGGTGGAAGAAGGAATAAAAGTAGTTACTACCGGTGCAGGAAACCCCGGTAAATATATGGATGCTTGGAAAGAAGCCGGCATAAATGTTATCCCGGTGGTCGCCAGTGTCGCTTTGGCACGTATGATGGAGCGCAGCGGTGCTTGTGCTGTGATTGCCGAGGGCAGTGAAAGTGGTGGTCACGTAGGCGAAAGCACTACAATGGCATTAGTGCCTCAAGTGGCAAACGCCGTATCCATCCCGGTTATTGCTGCAGGTGGTATTGCCGATGGTCGTGGTTTTGCCGCCGCCATAATGCTGGGTGCTGAAGGTGTTCAAATGGGCACACGTTTTCTTGTTGCCGACGAATGCACCGTACATGATGTGTTCAAAGAAAAAGTGCTCAAAGCACGTGATATCGATACTATTGCTACAGGCAAGCGTCTTGGTCATCCTGTGCGCAGTATTAAAAACGAGTTTAGCCGCACTTATTTCAAAATGGAATATGACAGCAGTGTAAGCGATGCCGCTTTGGAAGAATATGCCGGTGGTGCATTATATCGTGCCGCTAAAGAAGGCGACGCAAAAACCGGATGCTTCCTATCAGGTCAAATTGCAGGCCTTGTAACAAAAAAACAAAGTGCTGCTTCCATTATTGAAGAGGTATGCAACGAGGCAGAAGAACTACTGAAAGGAGTGGCAAAACAATGGGTAAACTAGCATTTTTATTTGCCGGACAAGGCGCACAAAAACCCGGCATGGGCAAAGAACTGTGTGATTTCAAAGCATCTCAAAATATATTTGATGCTGCTGAAAAAATGCGTGCCGGTACCATGGACGATTGCTTTTCAGCCACTGCTGAGCGCCTTGCACAAACAGACGTAACACAGCCCTGTGTTTTCACCGTAGATATGGCCGCAGCCGCCGCACTGGTTGAAAACGGTATCACACCCCAGGGTGTTGCCGGATTTTCTCTGGGCGAGATGGCCGCACTGACCTTTGCTGAAGCTTTCACTTTCGATGAAGGATTTAGCCTGACTTGCCTTCGCAGTGAGCACATGCGCAAAGCCACCGATGCCAGCGCCGGTACTATGGCAGCTGTACTTCGCATGGACGATGCAACAGTGGAAGATATCTGCAAAAAGTTTTCGCAAATGTATCCTGTGAACTATAACAGTGACGGACAACTGGTGGTTGCAGGCTCTAAAGAAGAAATGCCTGCTTTTTGCGAGGCTGTAAAAGAAGCCGGTGGCACAGCTCGTCCTTTAGCTGTAGGTGGTGCATTCCATTCTCCGATGATGAATCCCGCAGCAGAAGCTTTTTCTGCCGATATTCAAAACAGCAACATGCAAACACCTAAAATTCCGGTATATGCCAATCCAACCGGAAATCTGTATGCAGATCCTGTAAAAGACACTTTGGCAAAACAAATGAATGGGCCTGTGTACTGGAAACAAACTATATTGCAAATGGCAAACGATGGATATGATACCTTTATTGAAGTAGGCCCCGGCAAAACACTTACCGGCCTTGGTAAGCGTATTTTGAAGGAAGCCACCTTTATGAACGTAGAAGATGCAAAAAGCCTACAAGATGCTTTGCAAGCATTAAAAGGATAGGAAGGAAACAAAAATGTCATTACAAGGAAAAACCGCCCTCGTCACCGGTGGCTCACGTGGAATCGGCAAAGCCATCGCATGCGAGATGGCAGTTCAAGGCGCTAATGTAGCTATTGTGTATGCCGGCAACGAAGCCGCCGCTACAGAAACTGTGGCCGAGATAACCGCCCTTGGCGTTACAGCAAAAGCATATCAGTGTGATGTATCTGATTTCGCCGCTACCGAAGAGCTGTGTGCATCTGTGCTAAAAGATTTTGGCGAGCTAGACATCTTAGTAAACAACGCAGGTATTGTGCGTGACAAGCTGACTTTAAGTATGGCCGAGGCCGATTTTGACGATGTGATTGACACTAACCTAAAGGGTGCTTTCAACATGATCCGCCAGCTTTATCGGCACTTCATGCGTAAACCAAACGGTGCACGCATCATCAATGTGACCTCTGTTGTCGGCCTAATGGGTAATGCCGGCCAGGCAAACTACGCCGCGGCAAAATCCGGTCTTATTGGCCTGACAAAAAGCATTTCCAAAGAGCTGGGCGCACGAGGTGTTACCTGTAACGCCATTGCTCCGGGATTCATTGTCTCAGACATGACAGATGCTTTGTCTGACAAAGTGAAGGACAGCGTTCTCAGCGGTATTCCGGCCAAACGATTTGGCGATGCAAACGAAGTGGCAAAACTTGCCGCATTTTTAGCAAGTGATTGTGCCGGATATATCACCGGCGAAGTAATCCGCATTGATGGCGGCCTTGCAATGTAAAACTATAATTAACAAACAAGTATGAGGAGATATAATGAATCGAGTAGTAATAACAGGCATGGGAGCTGTTACTCCCATTGGTAACACTTTAGCAGAAACATGGGATTCAATGAAAGCCGGTAAAGGCGGTATTGGTAACATCACTCGGTTTGATACCGAAGGTTTTAAAGCCAGTGTAGCTGCAGAAGTAAAAGATTTTGATCCCACACTATACTTTGAAAAAACTGAAGTGAGAAGGTATGATCTTTTCACTCAATATGCTGTGGCTGCAGCCCAGCAAGCTGTGGAAGACAGCAACATAAAAGATACTGTAGATCCCGATCGTTTTGGTGTGTACATCGGTAGTGGCATCGGTGGCCTTGAAACCACCGTAAAGGAAGCTACCAAGTTGGCAAAAGGCAATTTGCGCCTTTCTCCCTTTCTTATCCCCATGATGATAGGTAACATGGCTACCGGTGTTGTTGCCATTCGTCACAATGCCCAAGGCCCCAGCCTTCCTGTTGTCACTGCTTGCGCCACCTCCACACACGCCATGGGCGAGGCTTTCCGTGCTATTAAGCATGGCTATGCCGATGCTATATTGGTGGGCGGTAGCGAAGCAACCATCTGCCCGTTCTCCATTGCCGGCTTCACCGCTTGCATGGCACTTAGCGAAAATCCTGATCCTGCCACCGCTTGCACACCGTTTGATGCACGTCGTAGCGGATTTGTAATGGGTGAAGGCGGCGTTGTAATGGTGTTTGAAGAGTACGAGCGTGCTAAAGCACGTGGCGCGCATATCTACGCTGAAATCACAGGATATGGCAACACCTCGGACGCACATCACATGACTGCTCCACATCCTGAAGCTGCCGGTATCTCTCGTGCTATTAAATTAGCACTGGCCGAGGGTGAAATCACCCCTGATGCCAACACCTATGTAAATGCACACGGTACCAGCACACCGCTGAATGACAAGTCTGAAACTAAAGGTTTCAAGGAAGCTTTTGGCGATGCTGCATATGATGTGGCTATCTCCAGCACAAAAAGCATGACCGGACATATGCTGGGCGCCGCCGGCGCAGTGGAAGCCTTGGCTTGCATCAAAGCTTTGGAAACCGGCATTGCACCTCCCACCATTGGGTTTGCCGAGGCCGATCCCGAATGCGATCTTGACTACACTTTCAACAAAGCTACCGAGCGTCCCTTTACCCAGGCTGTATCCACTTCTCTTGGTTTTGGCGGTCACAATGCTTGTGTTGTTTTCAAAAAAGTTTAAGCTATAACAACAAGGAGTGCTCATGAACAAAGAAGAAATCAAAAAAATACTTCCGCACAGGGAACCTATGCTACTTTTAGATGAAGTAAGCCTAGACGACGAAGGCTATGCTTGCGGCAGCTACACCGTGCGTGGCGACGAATGGTTTTTGCAGGGGCATTTCCCCGGCAACCCTGTTGTTCCGGGTGTGATTCAGTGCGAGATGCTGGCACAAACATGCTGTGTTTTGTTAGGCCAAAGTGCTGCTGATCCAGACTTCACTCCTTTTTTCACCGGACTGGATAAAGTGAAATTCAGAAAACCTGTTACCCCGGGCGATGTATTTTCCACACGTTGTAAAATCACTCGCGAAAAAGCTCCATTTTACTTTGCACAAGGCGAAGGTCGTGTGGACGGTAAAATCGTGGTAAGGGCCGATTTCAGCTTTGCCTTAGTGAAAACACCTAAATAATGCTTTTTACTTTCCTTTCCTCGCACGGATGGCTCGGGTATCTCCACCCGCCATCCGTGTTTTTTGTATTGCGCTACACATAATATAATTTTCCAGCTTGCAGTGCAGTGGCAAGGGCAAGGCATTTATGGCTTACACGATATATTTTTTGTTATTTTACAAGTTTTTCATTGCATAGACATGACAAATGCAGTATACTAATATAGGCTTATTGTCATTTTTAGTTAACCACCCAAATTGTGGCGCGGTTGCGCTACTTTTTTATGTAAAAGAAAGAGGATTTATGAAAAGAAACGATTTACGGAATGTTGCTATTATTGCCCACGTTGACCATGGAAAAACCACGCTTGTGGATGAAATGCTAAAACAAAGCGGTACCTTCCGCGATAACCAACAAGTGGCCGAACGTGTGATGGATTCCGGTGATTTGGAAAGAGAACGCGGTATCACTATTTTGGCAAAAAATGCCAGCTGCACATATAATGATGTGAAAATAAACATCATCGACACTCCCGGCCATGCCGATTTCGGCGGTGAAGTGGAACGTGTTTTAAAGATGGTAAGCGGTGTACTTTTGCTAGTGGATGCCGCCGAAGGTCCCATGCCACAAACAAGATTTGTGCTGGAAAAAGCATTGGCGCAGGACCTATCTATTGTTATTGTTGTCAACAAAATCGATAGACCGGATGCACGCATCAAAGAAGTTGTAGACGAAATACTACTGCTTTTGATGGATCTTAATGCTTCTGACGAACAGCTGGACTCTCCCATGGTGTTCACCTCGGGCAGAGAAGGCACTGCCAGCTATTCTCCCGACGCACCCGGCACTGATTTTCGTCCACTTTTTGATACCATGCTTGAATATGTGAAGCCACCTGTTGGTGACTCCAGCGCAACATTTTCCATGCTATGCTCCAGTGTAGATTACAACGAATATGTAGGCCGCATCGGCATCGGCCGTGTTGAAAGTGGTGTTATTCGCCAAAACATGGACGTTGTTGTGTGTGACTGGAACGACAACACACTTCAAACCAAAGGCCGTATCACTGCTCTTTATAGCTTTGACGGTGTTGGTCGTACTGCTGTGGAAGAAGCAAAAGCCGGCGACATTGTTGCTTTTTCAGGGCTGGAAAACATTAATATAGGCAACACACTTTGTGCTAGTGGCACAGATGTTGTACCATTGCCTTTCCTTAAAATCACTGATCCTACCGTGGAAATGACATTTGCTGTAAACGATTCTCCGTTTGCAGGTAAAGAAGGTAAATTTGTTACCAGTCGTCAAATTCGTGATCGCTTGCATAAAGAGCTACTTAAAGATGTGGCACTGCGTGTAGAAGACTCCACCACAACTGATTCTTTCTGTGTAATGGGTCGTGGCGAGATGCATCTTTCTATATTGATTGAAACTATGCGCCGTGAAGGCTACGAGTTCCAAGTGTCTCCACCAAAAGTACTGCTGCGTGAGGAAAACGGAGAGCCCACAGAACCCATGGAACATGTGGTTATTGATGTGCCGACAGAATATCAAGGTGCAGTTATTCAAAAGCTGGGTTCACGCAAAGGTGAAATGGTGCAAATGTCACCATTGGGTGAGAGAATGCGTATCGAGTTCAAAATCCCCAGTCGTGGTCTTTTTGGATATCGTAGTGAGTTTTTGACAGATACACATGGCGAGGGTATCCTTAACACAATTTTTGATGGGTATGCACCTTTCAAAGGCGAGCTACCAAAACGTGGTACCGGTAGCCTTATCAGCTATGAAACAGGCACTGCCGTGGCATATGGCCTGTATGCCGCTCAAGATCGTGGGCGTCTTATCATCGGCGCCGGAGAAAAAGTATACGCCGGAATGATTGTAGGCTTCTCTCCAAAAGCAGAAGACATCACCGTTAATGTTTGTAAAACAAAACACCTTTCAAACGTACGCGCTTCCGGTAGTGACGACGCTTTGCGCCTCATCACACCCACACGCATGAGCCTTGAAGAAGCACTGGAGTTTATTCGCGAGGACGAGCTGGTGGAAGTTACTCCTGAAACCATTCGTATTCGTAAGAAAATACTTCAGCATGACCTTCGCATGAAAAGTACTAAAACCAAAAAATAATACATGTTTAAAATTCATCCTGAAAGGAAGAACGATATTGGAAACAGCTGAATACACCGTAAAAGATATTTCAGGTGATTACGCCATACTGATTGGAAAAAACGGCGAAAATACCGTTGCTCTTTTCTTTCTGCCCGGTGAAATAGAAATAGGCAGCAAAATCATCTATGAAAATTTAGAATATCGCATGGCTTGATTTTATCCAAATTGTATTTTTTTACACAAAAAATCCCTACAGTAATTTCACTGTAGGGATTTTACTATTTAAAATGTTTCTACGGTTTATGCCGTGCCAAAAGTGACATCGCCGTCTTTATTTTTATATACTCTGCAGTGGTTTCTTGTTTCATGAAGTATGTCTGATACCCTGCCGATAGTTACTTTAGTGGGTGGGTAAATTATATCGGCTGTCAGTGTAGCTCCACTGCCTTCATCCATTTTATTTTCCAGCTCTAGTATCTTTTTTTCCAGTTGTTCTTTTTTCTTTTCACTCATTGGTACTTGTATCTGCGCACGTTTCAGCATCTTTAGGCGATCTTCCGGAACCGGCCTGCCATCATCCACCAGTTTTTGGATATATGCTGTGTTTTTGTTCAGCTCTTCAATATGAGTATTAATTCTATCCAGCTGATCAACCAAGTTTTTCTTATCTTCAATCAGTTGAGGTGTGAAACCAAGTATGATAGCTGTATGTGTGTTGGATTCGTTGCCTATTACTTTGGCTTTCACTGATGAAAAAGCCACCACACTGCCACCACAAATGATGCCTTTATCGCTAGTGACTTCTACATTCCCGCCACACTCTACTTTTGAATTTACAATCGAGCCTGATTTTAAGTCTCCCTGCAGATATACCTGGCAGTTTTCAATGAATCCTGCTTTAATATCGCCTTGTGATTCCAAAACGGCTTTTCCTGTGCCGTTAATACCACTATCAATAATAATATCTTTTGCTTTGATGATAGCAGCTCCTATTTGGCCGTGTAGAACCACCTTGCCACCTGCATGAATTTCAAACCCATCATGAACATCGCCACTTACGTCTACGTCACCTGAAAAATGAATATTACCAACTTCATAGTCCACATTCTGCACACGATAAATAGTTTCAATCAAGAAATGATTGCTTCGAAACACTACATTTCCTTCAATTTTTGCTACAGCTTTAGTCTGATCTTCATTTAACTCAATATTCTCGCCAATTGGAATAGTTGCTCTTGTGCCACTTCGTGCTTTCAGTGTTTTGCCTTTGACGTTTGTACCATTCACGCCCATGATAGGTGGCGTGATTTCACATATCACTGTGCCTTTTTTTACGTCTCTGATTAGGCCAAGTTCTTTATAGTCCATCGAGCCATCAGCACGTTCATTATAATGTGTTTCAATCTCTCTGCTGAAACACTCGGTGCATACTCCATCTTGGCCATCTTGCGCAGCCTCGCCCTCTGCCACCACCATACGTTTGTTATACAGTGGTATTGTCAGCTCGTCCAGGGCATCCTCGTCCACGCCAAAAACTACACCTGATTTTTCAAGTGCTTCTTTTATTTTTTCCATCGTAACATCTGCACCACCATTTTGTGGTGGCGATACTTCAGCCTCGGCCTTCATTAAGTCTTGACTTAAAAATATTCTCACTCTAGCGTCTATAGGTTGCACTTCATCTTCGTTTTTGGTAGCGACTACTGTGTTTTCTTCCAACAAATACACCTCCCATATAATCCAACTCGGGTTATCTCGTTACCATATTAGCACACTATATTAAAGTTTCACCTCATTACGTTTAGGTGAACGAATAATCATAGAATAATCACTTGCATCAAACAAAAGAGTGCGTCCGTAATTCGAGCCTGTGTCTTCCGCCATTATAGGAATTCTAAGTTTTTGCAAAACTTCTTTAACGGCCGCCACATTACGGGCGCCGATATTTGCAATAGATGTGTTTCCACTTGAAGCAAACATTTGAGCCCCACCGGCAATCTTTGCCTTTAGCTGTGTGGGTCTTGCACCCATTATTTGCATTTTTTGCATCAACATTGGAATAGCAGTGTTTGCAAATCTCATTGGTGTAGGGTTGCCTTGTATTTGCTCGGTATATGGCAACAAAATATGAGAAAGCCCTGATACATTCACTGCCGGATCGTATAAACAAATTCCTACACAAGAACCAAGCGCGTATGTTATCAAAATATCTGGTGTTTTTGCAACATTTAAATCTGATATCCCTATGGTGATATTGCTCATAACCCAGCCCCTAATCTCTCCAGTATCTTTTCTAAGGATTCCACGTCCGGAATAAGCAAAATATTGCTAGAGTCTTGTACTCCACCGGCACCATCATCGCCACCAAACTCATCTTCAATATAAATTACCTTATCGGATATATCTGCGAAATGAATAGCTGGTACAGACAAGATGGAACCTACCATATCCACTGTGATATCCGGTGGTGAAATATTTATTGTGAGTCCGGTAATTTGGCTGATTGCATTCACGTATGAAGCTGCCATTATATTGCCTATTTCCTGCATTGCAGACATACTCATCTCGTCTACTTCTGCAAAGTTTTCAAAGCTTTGTCCCAAAAGGTTGTTAAGCAGCATATGGGCAAATTCTTCCTGCATTAAAAACATCAGCATACCCGAAACATCCATATCTAATGTCAACATCATGCCCACAAGCATGGTTTCCGGGCCACCCAATTTTTCTGTCACTGCATCGTAATCAAGAAAGCTAACTTTTGGAACTTGGATATTTATAGTTTTTTGTAACATGGACGCAAGAGATGTCGCCGCATTACCTGTACCTATATTGGCAATCTCTCGCAGCATGTCCACGTGCATATTATTTAAATCACTGTAATCATATGTTGGAGCCATTCAAAGTTCCTCCTTATACTGCACGATAAAATGTTTATTTATCGTAAATTATTTAGCTCGTTTGCAATTTCATCCGCTGTTTGCAACACGCGACTGTTCATTTGGAAGCCACGCTGAGCCATTATAATCTCTACCATTTCATTGCCCATGTCTACACCCGAAAACTCAACCGCTCCCTGATAGATTTGAAGTGTGTCATTTTCCGGTAAAGCCTCCATATCCACCAGTTCTGCCTCACCTGAATTTTCACTCACCACATATCTTGAATTATTCGTGGGAATAAGTCCCCACTGATTTGGGAAGCGATACACCGCCAGTTTTTCCACCAAATCGTCTGTGATATAGTTTCCTTGTGGGTCTTGCTCGATGGTGATACGCTGACCCTGTTCGTCCAGCACATATGCACCGTCATTTGTCACAAGCGTCGGCACATCACCCTCCATCGACAACGCAAACGCACCATTGCGGGTGTATTCTATCACCCCGCCATATTCCACTTGGAAAAATCCACTTCCTGTCAGCGCAAAGTCTAAAACTCTCATGGTTTGATCAAGGCCTGCTTGATTCATTATCTGATCGACAGACTCTTGTTTCACACCGTGGCCTACCAGTGGATCTACCTCAGACTCCACATTGGTGTTTATACGAGTGCGAATAAGCTCGTCAAAAGCTGCCCTGCCAGGCTTGTAACCATATGTCTGCACATTGGCCATGTTATGACCGATGACATTCATCTTACTTTGAAACGCATGCATGCCCGAAGCACCGTTATAAAAAGCTATCATGCTCATATTGAAAAACCTCCATATCAAAACAGCTTATGAAAACACCGTTTCACTTACATTTCCGGTTTGATATTTAACATCATCTTTTACAAAGAAGCAATGTTTACTGTATGAGAATATGTTTGGTCTATCCATTGTAGTGCTTGCGCCGCCGATGAGAAATTGCGCTGGGCAGAAATCATTGCAGTTTGTTGATATATCATATCTACATTACTGTTTTCATATCCCCCGTTCAGCACCATGGGGTTTTCCGCCGCCACAGCCGCATTTGCTGTTGTAAACATGCCGTTTCTTGCTTGCTGCATATCGGCATCATCTGCCGGCACTGTAATCATCAGTTGAGCTATTTCTGCACCGGTTTCATTGTTTACAATAGTGCCATCGGCCTCCACTAAAATATCACTAATGTTCACTTGGATAGGCGCACCGCCCGTGCTCAGCACCTGGCCTTGACCACGTAATATCAAAAATCCTTCCTCGTCCAGATCAAACATACCATTGCGTGTCATGTATGTTTCTCCATCTTCAGCCTGTATATTGAAAAAGCCATATCCCTGCAAGGCCATGTCAAATGGACGGCCTGTTTCAGTGATTCCACCATGTGTCCACAAATCTGACACCTCGGACACTATGCGAGTGCTTTCCGTTGTTCCTATCTCGGTAGCTGTTCCACCTTGAAGGCGAGCTTGCAGTGTCTCCTCAAATGTTTGAGAAACCAGCTGATTTGATCGAAATCCCGGTGTTTGGGTGTTTGCTAAATTGTTCGAGATCACGTTCAGGTGCCTTTGCTGCATCAACATTCCTGAGGCCGCACTGTAAAAACCTTGTAACATAGCTATTTCCCTTCCTTGTTCTAGCGCAAATCATATATGCGTTTTGCCGTTTAAACATCACTTATATATTGTGTTAGCCGCTTACTCATCTTCAAAATAGCCTTTGAATGTGTTTGTGATATCCGTGATTCTGACACACCCATAACTTTGGCAATTTCATGTAATTTCAAATGTTCGTAATAATACAAACTTACTACTGTGCGTTCTTTTTCGGTCAGTTCTCCAATAGCTTTTATAAGTTCTTCTCGCAGTTCTGTTTGCATCAAGCCACGTTCCGGCAGGCTATCTTCATCGGAGGCTTGCAATGTGTTTATCTCTGCGCCGCCGGGCATTGCACCCTGTAGCAACTCTTCAAAACTTACAACCGCACCGCTATTCATCTCAGCGAGATGCTTTTGGATAACACTTTCCGAGACGCCCATATATGCTGCCAGCTCTTTATTTGTTGGCTCGCGCATTAGGTCCGTAGAAAGAGTATTATATGCCTCGCTCACTTCCCTAGCTGTGCGCCTCACACGACGTGGCACCCAGTCCTGCTTGCGCACAAAGTCAATATTGCCGTTTCGTACACGCATATATGCATAATTTTCAAATTTCATTCCTTTATCAGGAGTATACCTGTCAAGGCAATCCATGATGGTCAAAATACCTTCGTTCACGATATCTTCCACTTGTGCATATCCACCGGTGATACCACGCATTTGCACCGCTACACTTTTAGCAATATAGCTATAGTGCATCACAAGCTGATTGCGCGCTTGTGCATCACCGGTCTTTTGATATTTTTCCAGGACTTCTTGCGGATTTTCCAACTTGTACCGAGAATCCGGCTCTGCCACGTTGCATCACCTCCCCTGCCATAGCAACGGTCAGTTTTATCTAAACACTAGCAATTCAATATATCTTCATTGTACCACAAATATCCGCTCACTTGCAAAGCTTAGCCTATACTAATATTTCCAAGTGCTTGTATCTGAATATCGGTGTCAATTTCGTTGAAACTAAGCACCGTAATGCGTGGGTAAAACTGATCTACCAGTTTCTTGAAATAAATGCGCACTATGGGGCTGGTCAATATAATAATAGCCGGTACCAAGTCTTTGATTTTTTCTATCTCTTCATTCACAACCGTGACAATTGACTGGATTACATCAGGCTCCAATGACAGATAACTGCCGCCTTCCATCTTTTTCACTGCATTCATTATAGTGTTTTCAATCTTCGCATCCAGTGTAATCACTTTCAGCTGACCGGCTTCACTAAACTTATGCGAAATACTGCGGCGCAAGGCTTGGCGCACATATTCTGTCAACATATCAGTATCTTTTACCGACCCGCCATAATCACCCAATATTTCCAAAATAGTTTCAAGGTCCCTTATGGGTACGCCCTCACGTAGCAAGTTCGCCAGCACTTTTTGTAAATCACTGACACTGACAATACTGGGAACGGTGTCTTCCACAATAGTCTCGTTAGTTTTTCGCAAGTTGGCCAGCATGTTGTTGACCTCTTGACGGTTTAATAGCTCATACGCATGTTGGCGTATTATCTCAGCTAGATGTGTAATCATCACAGATGTGGGATCCACCAATGTGTATCCGGCAAGCTCTGCCTTTGGTTTTTTATCTTCGCTTATCCACTTTGCCGGTATGCCAAAAGCCGGCTCTATGGCATCAATACCATCCACTGTTTCTGCCATATCTCCGGGTGAAAGCGCCAAGTAATGGTCTACTAATACATCACCTATCGCCACCTGCTCGCCTTTAAAGCGAATAGTATATTGATTCGGATTTAAGTTTCCGGAGTCCTTCAAGCGCACTGATGGTATTACCATGCCCATTTCCTGAGCAAACTGCTTTCTGAACATAACCACCCTGTCCACAAAGCTGCCTCCGGACGACTCGTCCACCAACGCAAGCAACGAATATCCAAACTCCATTTCTACCTGCTCCACCGTAAGCAAACTGTATACATTATCGATGTTACGGTAGTAGGTGGCCTCGCTGGTTATTTCTTGGGTAACTTCACCCTCAACCAAAGCCTCCTGCGATTCAAGCCTTTTTTGGGAAACCACACTTTTTTGTAGCAATACAATACCAAGTGTGATAAGCATAGCCGAAATCATAACTATCTGAAGTGGTGGGAATCCAATGACCATCAGTAGCATCATTACCACACCCGAAATTATGATAGCAATAGGCTGACCAATAAACTGCTTTGCCACAACGGTGTTCAGGGCATCATCAGCACTGCCACGTGTTACCACCATACCGGTGGCTACCGAGATAAGCAACGAAGGTATCTGACTAAGCAGACCGTTACCCACAGCTGCTGTAGCATAAATGTCTAATATAGTGTTTAAATCGCCGTTTCCGGCAAGAAAACCTATAATCGCACCACCAATTAAATTTATAAATGTGATTACAATAGCAATGATAGAGTCGCCTTTAACAAACTTCGTAGCACCGTCCATGCTACCAAAAAAGTCAGCTTCTGACTGGATTTTTGTGCGGCGCATACGTGCAGTATCTTCATCAATCAGACCACTGTTCAAATCAGCGTCAATCGCCATCTGCTTGCCCGGCATAGCGTCCAAGGTGAAACGTGCACTAACTTCAGCCACACGTTCACTACCTTTGGTGATAACCATAAACTGAGCTAAAACGATGATTAAAAAGATAACAAAACCAATAACCATGTTGTCTTGCATAACAAACTGGCCAAAAGCCCGAATTACCGCGCCTGCATCACCATCAGCAAACAAAATCCGCCTTGTAGCTGCAACGTTCAAGGATAAACGTAGCACCGTGGTAATCAAAAGCACTGACGGGAAAATGTTGAACTCCAGTGGTTCTTTGATGTACATGGTAATAAGCATTACTATCAGCGACAAAGCGATGTTTAAAATAAACATCGTGTCTAGCAACCACGTTGGCGTTGGAACAATAAGCAACAGTATCGCCAAAATAACAAACATGGCGACACCATTCTTCATTGGGTTCATACGTTTAAGCACGCTTATTCACACCTCGTGGTTTTAATATATTAGTTAATGTTTCTTTAAAAGTGGGTTTTTATCTTTTTTTGCCGTGCTATATACAAAGGCCAATACCTCGGCCACTGCCGCGAAAAACTGCTCTGATATCTCTGCATCAAGTGGCACATTCTCATAAATACCACGTGCCAAAGGCTTATTTTCTACTATAGTGACCTTGCTTTCTTCTGCTTTTTTTATTATACGCAGGGCCACATAATCTGCGCCTTTTGCTATCACTACCGGTGCTTTATTTTTTCCTGTTTCATATCTGATTGCAACTGCATAGTGAGTAGGGTTACGGATAACCACATCCGCTTCAGGCACATTTTCCATCATGCGGCCCATGGACATCTCACGTTGCTTTTGCTTGATTTGACCCTTCACATGAGGATCGCCTTCCATTTGCTTATATTCTTCTTTTACTTCTTGTTTTGTCATACGTAAATCTTTTTCATATTGCCATCGCTGATATAAATAGTCTGCCGCTGCCAAAAACGCAAATACCACCGCGACATCTATTATAAGGTCCATAAGAAATACCGTGGCATACGAAAGACTATTAGTGTATTCCATTTCCATCAGCCTTGGAAGGCCTGGTAGATATTCCATGTATTTTGTGTAAATCACATATCCAAGTATGAGGATTTTCAAAATCGACTTTACCAGTTCTACCGCTCCACGCATACTGAACATGCGTTTGATGCCATTTAAAGGGTTCATTTTGTCAAATTTAGGTTTGAGCTTTTCAAAACTGACAAGACCCTTTGTCTGAGCCATGGTAACTACAATAGCTATCAACATAGATGCAAGTAGTGGTACGCCGGCCGCTGCAATAAATGCAATAGCACCTTGGATAAACGTGGTTCGTAGTACCGTGTCATTAATTGTATATTGCGTCGATGCTACACTCCAAAACCACCTGAATCCACCCTGAATCGAGCTTATAATCAAGGGTCCCGCAAACTGAATAGCGTATATTATTCCCACCAGGCCCAGCAATGTTCCTACCTCCTGGCTTTTGAAAACATTACCTTTTCTACGCTCATCCCTTTTCCGTTTACTTGTGGCTTGTTCAGTTTTCTCTCCACCACCCAAGCCAAATCCCCCCTTATTTGCCCGTCTCGCCTACCGCAAAACATTCCAGCAACAAATGTCGCTTACGTCCCGCTCATCGTTTGTGATGCTATCACCAAGCTGTCAAATAATGTATCAATGTATGAATCAATAAATTGGCCTATATATGGTGCAAATGCAAAAAGCATTATAACGCCGAGCAATATACGCAACTGGAAGTTTATTACAAACACCGTTATCTGCGGTATAAATCGCATCAAAATGCCCATTGACGCCTGCAATATGAATTCAGCTACCATCATTGGCGCCACCAGCCTCATTCCAAGCGAAAACACATTGGCAAAAAGCTGCAACGCAAAAGTGACTATGCTGACTTCAATGGAAAAAGAACCTGTGGGAATGGTGGTGAAAGTATCTGCAAAAATGTGAATCATGGTCAAATGGCTTCCCGTGGCGAAAATATACAAAGAAAACAATAGTGTTACAATCCTAGCAGAAAAGCCTGATTGAATATTCGTTGTAGGATCAAAACTTTTTGCCATTGCAAGACCTATGTCTGTATCCATTACATCGCCCATGAAAAACAACAAATAGTAAAAAACCTGAAAAATATATCCAAAAACAATACCTATAGCCAGCTCACCTATTGCAGTAAACGAATACATAAACCCATTCATCTGGTAAACTGCCTGCATACTCTCTTCCGGCTGCATTGGTCCTATCAACAAACTTAGCAATAACACAAGGCCCATTCGTACGGTGGAAGGCACATTACTGCGTGAAAACAGGGGATTCAACAGAATCATACCCGACAACCGCACAAATACCAGCATATACACCAGCATATTTATAAACAGTACATCTACTGTCATTTAGCCTCTCCCACCTTATATTGTTGCCATTATGCCAAATATATACTCCACAAAATCTATGATTGAAGAAGAAAACCAGCCTCCAAGTAACAAAAGCATTAATGACATTGCCAAGAGTTTCGGCACAAACGTCAATGTCTGTTCACTTATTTGTGTTGCGGCTTGGAAAATAGCCACAATCAAGCCCACAGCAATACTTACCAGCAAAAGAGGACCCGCCAACTGAATACACACCATTAGCATCTGCCGCATTACATCTAAAATTTCGCCTTGTGACACAGTTTTTCCTCCATGTTTAAATTTTAGTTCAGCATTTTCATCATCGCTTGTTTTTAAAAAAATCTCTGCCAAGGCAGAGACATTTCACTCAGCCAAGATAATTTTCCGGCTTAGTCTTATGTGATAATTTCAAACGAATTCACTAGTGTACCCATCATTAGATTCCAGCCGTCCACCAGCACAAACATGAGTAGCTTGAACGGTAAAGAAATCATGGCCGGCGGTAGCATCATCATGCCCATACTCATCAAAACACTGGCAACAACCAGATCAATTACCAAAAATGGGAGATAAATGAAAAATCCCATCAAAAATGCTCTGGATATCTCGCTGGTTAAAAACGCAGGCGTGATGACAAGCAATGATAAATCAAGCAGCTCTACCGGGTTTGCAGGATCTTCCACTTGTGGCACTTCAGCATTTGAAAGATCTAAAAAAAGTGCAAGCGATTCCGGGCTGGTTTGTGTCAGCATAAACCGCTTTAGCGGAATAGAGGCCTCGGTAAGAGCCTCTGTGCTTGACAGCTCACCTTCACTAAATGGCTGATATGCTACTTCATTCATTTCACTAAGTACCGGCATCATGATGAACAGTGACAAAAAAAGTGCCAGTCCTGTCATAACTATGTTTGGTGGGCTTTGTGCGGTACCCATTGCGCTTCGTAAAAATCCAAGTACAATGATAACACGCGTAAAACATGTCATCATTAAAATAATAGAGGGTAGTAAAGACAAAAAGGCTAAAATAAAAATTACTTCTATTGCGCCCATTTCGCCCGGTTCAGTACCCGGTGATACATTGATTGTCAAGTCTGATGCGTAAGCACTAACTGCCATGACGGTAGAAAAAACAACTGTGAGTATCAGCGAAATCAAAAGCAATCGTTTTAGCCTGCGTAGCAACAATCTGTTTTCTTTGTGGGAAAGATTTGTTTTCATCAGCCCTCTCCCTTGTTGCCACGATTTTTAAATTGCTTTATCGCCCCGCTTAAAGCAGCTGAAAAGTCCATTGTATCTGCCACTTTACTCATAGAGGTGATCTTTTCTTCAGGGTCGTCAAACTCACACAGCTTTTCAGCAGTGTGTTCACTGATAGCAACAAGCATCACCTTACTTTGTACACGAATAAGAAGCAGCGTACTTCCTCGTCCTACACCATAGCGATCCAGCACCTGAATTAACCTAGCTGAACCACCACTTACGCCCGGCATTTTTTTACCTATCCAACGTAAAATCAACCAAGCGCTTAAAAGTACCAATACAAGAGCTACAATGGCACCCGTAATGCGTCCTATCAAATCTAACGCCGTCAAGCCTGTTCCTCCCAAACCATCAAGCCAATTTTAATTAATCACTTTTCAAAAAAAGTATATTAGCCCAGAATTTTTTCTACTGTTTGCAGAATACGATCGGGTTTAAATGGTTTTACGATAAAGTCAAGCGCACCAAAACGGATAGCGTCCACAACCATAGATTCTTGGCCCATGGCAGAACACATTACTATTTTAGCATTAGGATCAGCCGCTTTTATTGCCTGCAGTGCTTGCAAACCATCCATGTTTGGCATGGTGATATCCATGATGACCAAGTCAGGTTTTTCTGCATTGTAGGTATTCAGCGCTTCTTGACCGTCTGCAGCCTCAATCAAATTGGTATAACCTTGTCCTGTGAGGCTATTTTTAATCATCATGCGCATAAACGCTGCATCATCTACAATCATAATCTTTTTGTCTTCCATGGTTTTTTCCCCTTTACCTATTAATATTTTTAAAGTTATTAGTTTTTATTCTTTTCCCTCACTTAAAGAGTTAAGCAATTCTTTTGTTCCCACTATTTCTGTGATGCGGACACCGAAGTTGTCGTCAATAACCACCACATCACCATGGGCTATCAGCTGACCATTTACCACTACGTCTACAGGTGCACCAGCTTGCTTTTCAAGTTCTACAACCGTACCAGCGGTGAATCCCATAATATCACGGATTTTCCTTTTGGTTGTACCGATTTCAATGGATACATCCAAAGGCACATTCATGATCAAGTCCATGTTGTTGCCCATGACCGCAACCCCTTCGGTATATGCACCTTGTGCAAACTCAGGGAACTCTACCGGCCTGACATTAATAGGCGGTGCCTGCACATATCCCGGTGGTGGATATCCAGGTGGTGGAGCATACGCTTGCTGTGGATATGGCATTTGTTGTGGCATAGCATATGCAGCTGGATCTTGCGGTGCCGCTTGCTGAGGCATCGGTGCAGCCGGTGCAGCCGGTACAGCAGCGGCCGGTGGCGGAGGTGCAGCAGCAGGTGGTGGAGGTGCAGCAGCAGGTGGCGGAGGTGCAGCAGCAGGTGGTGGAGGCGCAGCAGGCTGCAGCGCTTCTTCTTCACCACCCATAAACTGTGATAACATCTCTTTCACAAGCTCTGTTGTTAATACACTGACAAACTCCGACTCCAGCATATCTTTAATGGTAAGTTTAAATGTAATTGTAGCAACTTCTGTCTCAGGAGATAAACCTATCTCCTTCATAAATGTATTTTCGTCTTCCATCACCTTTGCAACAGGTGTGGATATATCAATGGTCTTGTCCAAGAACTCTGCCAATGCAGTGGCAGACGAGCCCATCATTTGATTCATAACTTCACATGCCGCAGATATCGATAATTCGTCAAACACAAAGTCATCGCTTGGCTCATCGCCAATACCCATAAGAGTGTTTAAAATAATCTGCATGTCATGTTGGCGAAACACCATTACGTTAGAACCCGTAATTCCTACTGTGTATATAATTTTCACAAGTAGTGCGGGCTCATAGTGTTCATATTTAATATCGCCGATTTTTTGGATGCCAACAACCGGTGTGGTGATCTCCACCTGTTTATCAAGCATCTGGGATATGGCCGTTGCGGCCGAACCCATGCTGATATTCATTACTTCACCGATGGCATCGGTTTCCATCGGAGAAAGGATCATTTTTCCAGCGCCTGCTTCATTTGTCCCCATAGACAAAACTCCCCTTCAATGGCTAACTCTAATATCACTTATTATTTTACACTGAATCGTACATCAATTTCAAGATATCTCTGCTATTTGCTCATCTTCGTGCTTTTCTTCCTCGCCATCTTCTTCGGGAATCTCAAGCAATTCAATAATTTTTACCGCTTTTCTATTCCTTGAAAACCCAAGTTGTGCAGAAAACCACGGCGAATTATCCACTTCTACTTTTATAATACCGTTCAGCGTTTTAGATAGCGGAATAATATCATTTGGCTTCAATCTAAGTGCATCGGACACATCCATAGTGGTTTCGTCAAAAACAGCTTTCATTGTAAGACTGGCTTCGTCCAAGCTCTTTTTTATTAAATCTTGTCGCATATTATCCAAACGTACATTATTCATTTTATGGGCGGTTCTTGAATATTTCGAGACAAACTCTCCGAAATATGCTTCAAGACCCATAGCCGGTATAGATATAGACAGCGTGCCTTCCATATCACGTAGTTTCACACTTAACACCGTGATTACCACAATATCTTCCGGTGCATAAACCTGAATCAGCCTGGGATTAGTTTCCATACTGCTAAGATCGCCCGTAACATCCAGATGATCTTTCCAGCTTTCTATTAAATACTCCGTGATTTTCCTGTAAATATCTTCCATTATGGCAAGCTCGATGTCTGTGAAATCTCTTTGCACCACACCACCACTTCCCATTCCACCTAAAAGCCTTTCTATCAAAAAAAACGATAGATTATTCGACATATCCAGCATCAGGTTGGAGTCAGGCAAGTTCATGTTGGCCGGTTTCAAATCCACCAATCCTATCAAGGCCATGTCAGGTAAAGCATTGTTATATTCGTAATATCTTTGTTCTTCCACTTGCATCACACTGATATCACAAAAAACTCTTAAAATACCTGAAAAATAAGAAGATAAAATCCGTCCTAAATTCTCGTGCAAGCTGTCAATAGTTCTCAGCTGTTCCCGGGTGAATTTTTTAGGTGAATTAAAGTCATAATCCTTTATGTTTCCACCAGTGGAAGTATCATTAGTTACTTCCTCGCCCGAGGAGATACTGTTCAAAAGCGCATCAATCTGATTTTGGCTCAATACCTCGGCCACACTATCTCCCCTTTCTTATCGCTGCATCTTCAAATCACATGCTTATTTTATCCCGCTGCATCAGTGGTTGTATCAGCAGGCGTTGCATCTGTAGCGCCTGCATCTGTGGTTCCTGTTTCTTCTTGAGCTGTGTAATCATCAATTACATCTTGGATACCTTCCACTTCTTCCGGAGTAAGATCTGATGTGTCAAGCCCCGATACCTGCCCGGAAGGTAAGTCTGCGATGGTTGTACTGGGTAGTTCCTCGGGCGGCCCTTCAAAGAACTCAGTTTGATCATCCGGGAAATACACCTGTGAAGACTCGGCCAAAGCTGCCATTAACGTGTCGGGGTTGTTGCCGACTACCACAAGGTCTACACGCCTATTTAAAGCACGTCCTTCATCTGTGCTGTTGTCACCTATTGGATAATGCCGACCATATCCCGTCGCCAATAGCTTGTATGGCGGAAATCCCGCGCTTCTTTCAAAGTAGCTGGCAACACGCGCGCTTCTTTCTGCCGACAAGATCCTGTCGTCTGTGCCATCACCCGGAATGGACGCTGTGTGGCCCAAAGCTTTGATTTGATATATTTCATCTTCAAGTGATACGAACATCGCACCGAGAAAATCTAAAAATTCTTCGGCTTGTGTGCGCAAAGAAGATGAGTTGCCGTCAAAAAGCAAGTTGTCGCTGATACGGATAAAAATAACACCGTTCTCGCTTACTTGCACACTTACCTCGCCTTCCATCTCGTTTTCTGCAATATACTGCTCAACCGCCTCGGCTAGATTGGAAAATTCCATGGGCATGCTTTGGTCAGGGTCTGTGGCTAAATCACCTGTTGGTGATTCCTCGCCCGTGGCCACGTCACTGGCGGCTTCTGTGCTTTGTTGTTCTGTTGGCGTGGCAGGCGCTGCACCAAATGTTTGTGCCAATGCGCCGGCAAAAGCAGTGAATTTCTCTTCTTCAACCGTACTCATAGCGAAAAGCAACACGAAAAAACACATCAGCAAGGTCATCATATCGCCGTACGTGTCCATAAAGTTATACTTCTTGCCCGGTGGTTTAGGTTTTTTTGCCAAAGTGCCTCACCGCCTTTCCCACTAAAAGCTATTTTTATTTATTCAGCTTCGGCTTCGGCCGCGCCTTTTTTGCCTTTTTTCTTCTTCTGTACAACAAGCAAGTTCAGTTTTTCTTCAATAAACTTCGGGTTCTCGCCCGCTTGTATTGCTTCAACACCCTGACAAATCAGCTCTTTACACAAATATTCTTCATCGTGACGAACTTGCAACTTGTTTCCTAGTGGGCTAAAGAATACACTGGCTATCATCGAGCCGTACAATGTAGTAAGCAAAGCCGTTGCCATAGCAGGGCCGATGGCATTGGGGTCACTCATGTCTTTAAGCATGTTAACAAGGCCTATCAACGTACCTATCATACCAAAACCCGGTGCAAAACCGCCACCTTGTTCCATGAAAGTTTTACCCTCGCCATGGCGATCACTCATTTTCTCAAGCTCTGCCTCTAGTAGATCGTGCACTTTCTCAGGCTCCACACTGTCAACAACCAACATCAGGCTGGAACGTAAAAACTCGTCGTTCGCTGTGGCCAGTTTATCTTCCAAAGAAAGAAGACCTTTTACCCTAGCTTCTTTAGCAAAATCAATAATTTGGTCAATATACTCTGAAGGATCATATTTATTTGGCAAAAAACAAATCATAATCCATTTTGGAAACTTTAATATTGATGAAAGAGGAAACGCAATCATCAAAGCCGCAAATGTACCACCAATAGTAATAGCAAGCGATGGAACATCAATAAAGCTATCCACCACGTTATTGATGCGGAAGCCACCCAGCGCTTCAAACTTCACAAGCTCCACTTCATATTTTAACAGAGATTCTTCGTACGCTTCCATTGCCTCTTCAAAGTCGGCATCGGTGTACCAGTCCCTGTTTTCCTCCGGACTTACCGGCTCAGTGGGTGGTGTTGTAAACGCAATACCGAATGTCATTAGGCCAAAAGCCAAAATCAAGCCGATAAGGGTCATTATATCAAACGACTTTTTACCGCCTTTTTTCTTTTTTCCGCCACCTTCTTCGTTCACGCGTCATCCCTCCTAGGAAAGCCTGTAAACCAGCTAGATTTATATTGAACTATATCACTTATAACATCTTCCACAGTTTCTTTAACAATGTATATATTCTTGTTATTTAGTCGAATCGTTGTGTCTGGTTTTGCCTCTACTGTTTCTATCATATCACAATTTAATATAAAATTCGAGCCATCCAGCCTTGTTAACTTAATCATTTTTCACCTTTTTCCGATAAATATGTCATAATATTTCTCGTTAATAGATTAAAACATATAGCTTTTGTTACATCTGTCGCAGGCATAATAAACAAAAAGTTTTGTTTATTATGCCTGCGACAGCAAGCAATCCACTTGCCATCGCAGTGTAAAACATATTAATTTTAACGTTTCAGGTTGATAAGTTCTTCCAGCATAGTATCACTTACTGTGATTATACGACTGTTTGCCTGATATCCACGCTGTGTGGTAATCATATCGGAAAACTCACGAGAAAGGTCCACATTAGACAATTCAAGCGTACCGCCTACCAACTGACCCACGCCGCCTAAACCCGGCTGGTTTATGATAGGCTCGCCACTGTTGGCACTAACTGTGAAGTTTGTAGAACCTGATTGGTTCAAGCCTGCTGGGTTTGCAAAAGTGGCAAGGTCGATACGTCCGATGATTATCTCAGTACCTACGCTGTCCCAACCGGTGATGATACCATTTGGTGCAACACTGATACCGGTCATGTCGGCAATAGTTTGCGGGCCACCTTCGGTGCCACCTTTAAGGGCAACTGATGCTGAACCAAGACCAAGCGCATAGCTAGGTGTGGAGGGGCTTGCTGTGCCGGTGATAGCAGCATATGCTGCTGCAGTAAAGTCAGCACCATCAGCTGGTGTAGCCACTACGCCACCATTAGCATCAGTTATCCACGCATCGGTAATATCACTGAAAGTGGGACGAGCCATCTCGATAAAGTCATCAGGGCCTGAGCCTATCATGTTGAATTTACCGTCGCTGTTAGCTGTTTCTTCAATGCTACCGGTGTATGTAACGCCACCCACATCAAGAGAAATATTCCACGTAGCCGGCGGACCCACCGCATAAGTAGCGGTATAGTTGTCCAAAGTGGCGGGTGTTACGGTAAATGCATCACCGAAAGACGGGCCTACCTTACCTGTGGGACGAATGCCACCAAAATAACTATCAGTAGTTGAAAAATCAACATCACCGTATGTGATACCGTAATTTGTGGAGGCAAGATCTGCGCCTGTTAAATAGCCGATATCCGGTAAATTAGCCGCAGCAAAGGGATCGTTTGTAGGATCGCCCGAATATTCCATGGTGAAAGGACCTGCCACATGTTGCTCGCCGCCATTTGCTAGCGTGATAGCGTCGTTGATAGCATTATTCACATCATCCAATGTTCTAAAGTCTTCGTTTTCATTGAAGGTGATGATGATGCCTTGGCTGGAAATAACAGCCTCGGCCATAACGCCGTCTGTCAACGTGCCCGAAGAGAAGTTAAAGCTTAAGTTGCCGTCTACACTGTTTTGACCTGCCGAAATGGTAAACTCTTTACCGTTGGCGCTGTGCTCGGCCGTGCCGGGTGCCGGCTGTACGTTCGGCAAAGCTACCGAGATACGCTCAGAGCCGGGGTCGCGGCCTGTTGGATCGCCGTTTATGCCCAGTACAAAGTTACCTTGCATATCTACAAGATTTCCGGCCGAGTCAAACTTTAGCATACCTGCACGAGTGTAGTAGTTGTTTCCTGCTGCATCTTGTACTTGGAAAAATCCTTCGCCGTCAATAGCAAAGTCCATCGCTTGATCTGTCATACTAAAAGTAGATTGACCCATCATAAGGTCCACACTACCCACCTTGCCACCGTAACCAACGGACGAGGGGTTTATACCACCTTGTGCTGCGTTTGGCTCAGAAGCGGAGGACATGGTTTGATAATAAATATCACTAAACGCTGTGCGCGAGCTCTTAAAACCATATGTGTTTACGTTGGCAATATTATTACCAATCGTATCCATCCTGGTTTGGTGAGAACGCATACCGGATACACCGGAATACATAGATCGTACCATAAATCAATTCTCCTTTTATTTAACTTGAAAGAATTGATACCGTCATACAGAGTGTTGTGCATTACTTACACAAAATTATCCGCTTTGCTATTCTGCGGCATATTCCGCCTTTTATGCACGGAAAAATTTCGCCTGTACATACAGACTGCGCGGTACAAATTGTGTGAAGATATTCGAAACCCGTCAATCAGTCGGGGTTTCTAAGCCTCCTGCATTAGGTCCGGCTTATACAATGACGGTACCGTCGATGTTTGTGAACACACTGCCTTGTTGTGCCTCGCTTGTCACGGTGATTACTTTTCCTGCCATGGCATTCACGATATAAGCACTTTTGTCTATCAATATCAGTGCATCCTGAAGTCCTTTTTCTTGTGCTAGCTGCACGCCTTTGTTCAATCTTTCCAGGTTTTGCTGTGATACATCAATCTGACGCTCCGCTACCCTGGACACTGCGTGCTTTGAAAATGTTGTGTTGCTACCAATCTCCAGCTGCTGCTGCAACACCTGCAAAAACGGAACAGATGGCCCGCTGGATTCTTGTGCTACCGACCCTGTTTGGGAAGTCGGCAAGCCAGTAGTAATTGGGCGATTTATCTTCGTTTGATCTATAACGGCCACAATGCCTAACCTCCTTGTCAAGCATACTAGCATAGAAGATGTTTATTTCTTCTTGCTGTTTTCTAAATTGTAATGGTCGAGTGCTGATAAACTGCTTCATCGCCTTCAATATTTCTAACCACTACGTTGATAAAATAAGTTTTTCCACTTTCTAGCCCTGTGATGTTGTAAGACAAGTCGCTAAGGTTTGATGCAACTCTTGTACCTTGTTTCACGTCGCTTACGTTGTCGTGATCCAAGTTTCCGTTTTCTGAGATGTATACATCATATCTCAGCTCTGCAGCTGCAGTCTCATCACTTATGGGTGCTAGCCAGCGAAGAGCAATACTACTTGCATCCGAGTCCATTTTAATGAGCGCCATGCCGTTTGCATCTGAAAGTTCATTTGCGGTAACCATGCTTTCTGTTGCATCAATACTCATTATCTGGCTTAGTTCATATTGATTGCCATTAACTGTAACTGTGTATGTATCGCCTGAAAGGTTCACGCTGGTAACCATGCCTGTGTCTCTGCTTACGCTACCACCAAGGCCAAGTGTTGCCACCGTCACTGTTTTTCCGGCAAGGGTCGCCACATAGTTTGTTTGTGAATATTGGCTAAGCTCTTGCATGGCCTGCATTGAAGCAAACTGTGCCAGCTGTGCAATATACTGTGTGTCATCCACCGGATTCATGAAGTCCTGATTGGCAAGCTGCGCCACCATGAGTTGCAGAAAATCTTCAACTTTTACGGCATTTTCGCTTTCGTCTGTAAAAGGTGTGTTAACAGTTATCCCGTTATAAATACTAGATCCATTGTTGTCGATACGAATATCACTCAATGTATGTTCTCCTTTCTCATGCTAAATATATGCATCAAGCATGTTTTGTGGTCTTTGTGCCAAAGCCTCTGCTATAGCACCAATCTCGTCTTGTCCACTCAGCGGTTCATCTTTGTAGTAAGCCGCTCCACGCATGTTTCCAAAACCTTGCTGATTTTGGTCGTTTTGCCGCTGTTGCTGCTCGGACAAAAGCTCGTACTGTTTTTCACTGAGCACTGCGCCTACTTCCACTTTCATCGGACGTAAGCTGTCGCGAAGCTGGTCTATCTCATTACCAAGCATGCGGATCGCCTCTTCACTTTTAGCAATGATGTTCAGCTGCATACCACCTTGTCCTGTAGATACCAACTTTATGGTAAGCTCGCCCAAACCTTCGGGTGCCAGCTTTATGGTAAGTGTTTCAAGACCATTTTGAATCGCCGTTTCCACACCTGTCATCACTTGCACCTGCACCGGTACTTGTACCGCCACTTGCTCTGTGCCTAGCTGAACCATGTTCATGCCTGTGTTTGTCAAAAATGCTCCGGTGTTTACATTGTTTTGCAATGCTTCTACATCTGTAACCGGGTTTTCTGTGGCTTTGCTTGTGCCACTTGCCATTTGCTCTTTGACTAAACGCACACTGTTCATAAAGTCCATCTCAGCTTTTCCACTTTGAGAAACATTTGTGCTTTCCTGTGTCATGTTAAGCGAAAAACCACTTGTTGTATTCTCGCTTTCATTGCCTTGAAGCTGTTGCACAAACTGTAAAAAATCATTTTTGCCTGATTGTGATAACAACTGCGTAAACACATCTTGCGAAAAAACTTCTTGTAGCTCTGGACTGTTTTGCAACATCATTTCCAGTAAGCCCTGCACGCCATTTTGCTGTAGCACTACATTCATTTCATCAAAGCTTGCCATGCCTAACATGTCTTGTAGTTGCACCGATAACATAGACATAATTTGCTGTAACGCCGCCATTTCACTGCCGTCGTCTTGCGAAAGTTTCATAAGATACCCTCTCAGCGCCGATATCATGCCTTGCAAATCTTCTTCATCCGACAAATGCTTCACATCACTTTCGTTCTGCATTTTATCAGGTTCTGAGGTTTGTACATTTTTTGACAAGCTATTATCCTGCTTTTGGGTATTGTCTTGCTTTTTCGCTGCTGGCTTTGTCTGGCTGGCCATAATGTCCAACATATTGGCAAAAGTCTCGCTTGCGCTCGTTTGATCCGCCGAAGAAGCTGTGCTACTAATATCCGGAATAACCATCGCTCCCATCGGAAGATTCATTGCATATGCATTCATTCTTTTTCACCTCCTTTTTACGGCATACCTTACGTAGACCCTTCATCTTTAACAGATGAAAGATATAACTGATATACCAAATTTTCAAAGTCCTGTTGCTCTTTAGCGTCTTGCCGCCATCAGAGCCATCTATTTCCATTCCACCGGGGAATAAAAACACATCCTCATACTACGCTTTAGCCGTTTGCCGCTTCTTCTGCGGCTTTTTCGACTTGTGAATCCGAAAACCGCCTGCTGACAAGTTCCAGTATACGTTCATTTTCTTCTCTTGTAAGCTCAGCTTGATACTCTTCCCACTGACGCTCACGCAACTTTTCAAGGCTTTTCACTTCCTTGTCCAGCGCAATCACTATTTGCAATTGTACTTCAATCTCTTGATCTTTAAGTGCTATAGCCGCATTCAGCTCTTTTATTAGCTTGTCGGCATTGTCCCTGTGAAAGCTCATTTGTGTAACTTCGCTTATGCCTACGCCACTTGTGGCAGCTTTTTCTCTGAAATCAGCATCCACTTGCAACATTTGTAGCTGGGCATTATCTCTGCGTTGTTCCAGCGCCAGCCTTTGGGCACGAAGACGTGCTAAGTCATTGCGAGCACGCTCGTACATGGTGCGCTTGAAGCCAAGCATTCTTTGTAGGCTAAACTGAAATCGCTTCATCTTCCCACTCCATTACTTGGCGGCTTCTAGCATTATTTTTACCGTTTCATCATACGTGTATTTTTCTTCCACACGCTGTTTCAGCAAAACATTTATAGCATCTATATGAGCAATGGCGTCGTCCAAAACCGGGTTTGTTCCGCTTTTGTAGGCACCGATGGAAATCAAATCAACATTATCTTCATATGTAGCCATTAAGTTCCGCATTCTTCCTGCGGCTTCTTTATGTTTTGGATCTGCAATATCATTCATCAAACGACTAATGGACGCCAGCACATCAATTGCCGGAAAATGATTTTTCTGGGCTATCTTACGACTAAGCATCACGTGACCATCTATAATACTACGCACTGTATCTGCAATGGGCTCGTTCATGTCATCGCCCTCTACCAGTACAGTATAAATTCCGGTAATAGATCCTTTTTTAAAGTTTCCGCTGCGTTCCAGCAGTTTTGGTAGCGAGCTGTAAATGGAGGGTGTATATCCACGTGCCACCGGTGGCTCACCAATAGCAAGACCTATATCACGTTGTGCCATGCAAAAACGAGTGACCGAGTCCATCATTAATAGCACATCTTTTCCCTGATCCCTGAAATATTCCGCTACAGCGGTGGCGCTAAGTGCACATTTGTTACGAAGCATCGCCGGCTGGTCACTGGTGGCACAAACCACCACACTGCGAGATTTACCCTCTTCACCTAAGTCTCGCTCCAAAAATTCTACCACTTCACGGCCACGTTCTCCTACCAGAGAGATTACGTTTACGTCAGCCTTCACGTTCCTTGCCAGCATACCCATAAGCGTACTTTTACCAACACCCGAGCCGGCAAAGATTCCCATACGTTGGCCTTTACCAATAGTGATAAAACCATCTATTGCCTTCACGCCCATTTGAATAGGTGTGTCGATACGCGGCCTGTCCATCGGGTTTGACGGCTCGCCCACAACGCTATAGTGAATACCCCTGTCCGGAATAGGCTCTCCACCATCCATCGGACGCCCAAGTGCATCAATTGTCCGGCCGATAAGCTCATCACATACGTTTATCTTTAGTTTTGTTCCGGTATTTGTTACAGTTGCTCCATATCCAATACCCTCGGTATCTTCATACGGCATAAGCAACACTTTTGATTTTTTTAGGCCCACTACCTCAGCCAAAATCTCCCTGCCGTCTGTCAAATGAATGCGACACACATCGCCTATATTGGACGCAGGACCGGTGGCTTCCACTGTCATGCCTACAATTTTGTCTATCTTACCGGTTCTTGTGTATAAATCATCTGTCGAGCGCATAATAGAGGCCAACGTAATATTTTTCACAGTCAACCCCCCCCACTTTCTGTTTTTAAAATGCAGTATGTCCACTCAAAGCGCTATCTTTTCACTTACTTTTTATGACACACATTTCAAACAGCTCAGTATACCACAAAAGTTTAGCTTTGCATATATTTATGTGGTGGTGAAATATTGTTTCAAGTTTGCTATTTGGGTTTTAAGCGATACGTCTACAATTCCAGACGGTGTCTCTATCTGTACTTCGCCTTTATCTGTAGGCACAGCGCTCACTTCCACTTGTTCCCATGAGGCAAAAAAATCTGTCAGCTTATCTATCAGTGCTGTCATTTCTTGAGATACTTCCAGGCGAATCCAAGACTCATTTTTTACGCCTTGCACGGCTTTTTCCACCATTTCAAACACTTCAGCATCGTTATGATCAATTTTTTTTGCAAGTACTTTCTCGGCTATTTCTATCGCCAACCATTTAAGCTGTTGCTCGTATTCTGCTTCAAAGCCCGCACGCTCAGCCTCAAATCCCGCTATTCCATTCTCCAGTTTTTCTGCTATGTCTTTTACTTCGTTCACCACTGTATCTGCGCCTTCTTTGCGGCCCTCTTCAGCAGCTTTCGTCCGAAGACTCTCTATCTCATTTTGGCTTTCTTGCAGTTTTTGGGCATGGATCTCTTCAGCTTTTCGTACAGCATCTTCAATAATCCGACCCGACTCTGCCATAGCAGCTTGCAAAATTTCTTCTTTTAACCCTGCACTGGATTTTTCTTTTGAATAATCTTTTTCAAGATCGTTCGTTGCTATAATATCTTCTTGTTTTGGCGTATCTTCATTTTCTGAAAATTCTTCTGCCATAAAAGCGTCTTGTGGGTTTTCTTCAGTGTCGTTTTTAGGCTTACTCTGTTTTTTATATGCTAAGTGACTAGACGCCAAATCACGAATCTTGACAGCATTATCCAGCACATTGATTCCGCCAGTTTTCATCACCTTAGGCATTTTTTACTCCTTCGCCCACACCATTATCGTTCACCGCAATAACTAAGCAATAATATCGTCTTTGCCGCCTTTACTGATAACAAGCTCGCCCTCTTCTTCCAAGCGGCGAATGGTATCCACAACACGTTGTTGCGCTTCTTCCACGTCTTTCATGCGAACATTGTGCAAGTATTCCATGTCGCTGGCAATAGTTTCTTGTGACCGCTTTGACATGTTTTGCATAATCACACGAGAAACATCAGCATTTGCAGCTTTAAGTGCAACAGCCAAATCTTTGGTATCCACATCACGCAAGAAGCGCTGTATGGATATGTCGTCCAAGAAGATAATGTCTTCGAACACGAACATAAGCTTGCGAATATTTTCGGCAAGTTCCGGATCTTTGACACCCAAATCGTCGAAGATTTGCTTTTCTGTGCTGCGGTCTACGCTGTTCATGATCTCGGCCACATATGGCACGCCACCAAGTTCCATAAGATCCACAGACACAATGTTTCCAAATTTCTTTTCCAAAGTAGCTTCCACTACGTTTATCACGTCTGGGGATGCTCTGTCTAGGTTTGCAATACGTTCAACTACATCCAAGCGCACTTCCGGAGCAAGCTCGCTTATAATCATGCTGGCTTGGTCTGCCCTTGCATACGATAATATCAGCGCGATAGTCTGTGGGTGCTCGTTTTGTAGTATTGAAAGCAAGTTCTTATAATCAGCCTTGCGAACAAAGTCAAATGCTTTTGTACGCAAGCTTTTAGACACACGTTCCATAAGACTTGCAGCTTGCTGTGAGCCAAATGCTTTTTCCAGTATGTCTCTTGCATAGTCCACACCACCCTCGGCGATGACCTTTTGAGTGATGCAAAGACCGTAGAAATCATCCATAATTTCTTTTAAATCTTCTGGAGAAAGAGTTTCTAGCCTAGCCACTTCGAGCGATAACATCTCTATTTCTTCTTCACGTAGATACTTATATACCTCGGCTGCTTCATTGGTGCCAAGGGAAACAATTACTGCAGCAGCTCGTGCTTTAGGCGATAAATTAGCCACTGTTTATTCCCCCTCTTTCAGCCAGTTGCGTAGCAAGTTAGCTGTAATTTCTGGATTGTTAGCAGCAAATTCACGAACCTCATTGGTGATAATATTCTCAGCTTCTTTCCCAACAGCTGCATTTTTAAGTTGACGCTTGCGCTCTTCAATTTCAGCTTGAATACGCTCTGCTTCAGCGGCTTCTTCTGCGGCAGCTGCCATTTCTTCTTCAAGCAGTTTTTTCTTCTTGCGTGCTTTCAGCACCAATATCAGCACTACCACACCAATCAGAAGAAGTAATACGCCCAGTGCGATAAATGTATACAAGTTCGGAATACCAGGAATGATGGTACCTTCTTCTACTGCATCTTCTTCGCCTTCATCAATACCCGGTGGCAAGAAGCTTTCCACTCCTACATTTTCTACCGGCAGGCCTGTGCCTTGCGCAATAGCTTGGCGTAAATCTTGCTGTGCTTCATTTGAAAGCGAGTCATTTATCACCACAGATATTGTGGCTTGTTCCATCACCGGACCGTTGCGCTCTATTTGCTCTAAAGAATAACTGACCGCATAATCACGGAACTGATGATAATCAACTGTATCAAGCTCTCCGTCGCCGTCAATATCTACATACACCGGAACATCAGTATTATCTGTTTCTCCTACTACGCCCTCAGCATATTGGCCCACACCCATTTGTGCGTCCAGTTGCTCTTCATCTACAACACCGTGAATGGTGCCTTCCAGCGGTATATATGTCTTGATCTCTTCAAGCACTTCATCATAATCAAGCACCGCTGTGGCCGAAATTCGCCACTGTGTGGAATCAGGATATGCAAGCGATAACAAGTTCGCCGCTTTTTCACTTAGGCGCGCTTCTATCTCTTGTTCAATATTCATCCGCTCTAAAAATTCAGTACCTACCGCTTGATTAATATCATAATCTTCACCCGCAGCCGCGAGCACGTTCATGTTGCCGTCCATCACTGTTACATCTTTTGGGTCAATACCTACGCTAGGTCCTATCAGCAAGCGTATGGCATTCGCCTGTTCTTGCGAAAGTACATATCCCGGCTTCATGTGTACAGTAGCCGAGCCACTGCCGTTTGTTGATTCAACATTCCACACTGTGTTGGAATTTTCAGGTAATTGCAAGGTGACAATAGCATTCTGCACACCATTTAGTGTCTTTATGGTGTCTTGCAGTCGATTTTGCCATTGGTTTGTTAGCGCTTGTCTTTTTTCAAATTCTGTTGTGGTAAGTCCGCTGGCCTCGGCTAAAATGTTATAGTCCGGTGTGATGGCCGGAATGCCTTGGAGGGCTAATTGTGCCATCGCCTGCTCTACTTGATTTTCCGGAACTTCCAGCCCACCTTCAGCGTTTAACCTAGAGGGAATAGGCGGTTCTACCTGCGCGAGCACTGCGCTACCTTCTATGCTTTCTTCCTGGTTTAGCCCTTCATACACCACTACATAGCGGCTTGCACGCAGATTAAGAAATACCACTAGGCCTACCACTAATACCAGTAGACCTGCCGCAATTGCTATTATGATTTTTTTCCTTGTAGCTTCCAGTTCTGTCCATGCATTTTTCACTTTATCCAATGCATCTTTAAACTGAGTTCCAAGTTGTGCAACCCTCTCGTTCATGCACTCATTCCCTCACTGTAGCCATGAGCCACCCCTTTATGTAGGCTCATGCACTATATATTTAAGTTATTCGTTATATTCAAATTATTCGTTAAATCTGCATTCTTATCAGTTCATTATACGCTTGAATCACACTACTTGTTATACCGGTAGCGTAACTAACCGCCGTAGAATATTTCAGTGCTTCCACCGCGCCTGTATGCATATCATCGCTACCACCCATAGCTAAATCATACGCTGTAGCTGACGAACTCTCCTGAGTTTGCATGACATTATTTATTGCATCAGTCAACAAATTTTCAAATGGTACCGCACTTTCACCTGATATAGGACTTGCCACATTTTTGTCCGTCATAGATGTTATCGACGGTAAGCTGCTAATGGGAACGATAAATTGACTCATTGGCTACCTCCATGAAACTATGTATATTTCAAACCCGTTCTGTAATCACTATGTTCAAACGATATTCCATAAAGCGAATTTCTCCACCACTATATCGTTATCAATAATCACGCATAACTGTTTATATATCGTTTTATTTCAACAAATATCGCCATATTTTTCATTCAGCAAAGTAAATATTATTATACTATGTACACTGTAACATTTCTATGAACACAGTGTAACATTTTGCCGATTTTTTACCATCTTGAAAATCGACAAAACGGCAGACATGCTGCCGTTCATATATTATCTTGTCAGATCCGCCGCTTTCATGGCCATCGATTTAATGATATTAAGCGTTGTAATTTGCGCTTCATAGCTACGTGAAGCAGCCATCAAATCAATATTTTCTTCCGCTCTGTCCACGTTTGGTTTCAAAACATATCCGTCTTCGTCCGCGTCCGGGTGAGTTGGATCGTATACAGGAAGAAAGTCTGACTGGTCTTCTATCACTTCAGACACCTGCACGCCACCGCCCACGTTTCCACTACCCTGTGACGAGCTTGCGCTGCCAGAATACCGCTGCGCTTCACGTTCCAGTGTGGATTGAAAGTTCATTTCTTGCTCTTGAAACACAACTAAGCGTCTGCGGTATGGTTCGCCATCCGCGCCACGAGTTGTATCAATATTAGCTATATTATGTGCAATAACATCCATGCGATATCTTTCCGCCGTAAGTGCCGAAGTGGTGATATCCATTGTGTTTAAAAAAGACATTTTACTTCCCCCTATATATAAAGGTACCTACTAAGTACGCATGCCGGAAATTGCTGCACTTATGTTATTATAATGTCCCGATATGCGGTCTATCAAATAATTATACTGAGCATATGCCTTCCAAAGTTCACTTTGCTCTTTTTCCATCGACACATTATTTCCATCTACTCGAACAGATGTTGTGTCGTCCGTATTTACATGAGAAAAATAACTGCTACCAGTAAAAGATCTTGTTGTTTCGCTTACTTCTTGTCCTTCATGGTTTTGCACTCTCATTGATGCGCCCTGCAACACTTCTTCAAAGCTAACAGTAGAAGCCTTGAATCCAGGTGTGTCCACATTTGCAATATTATTGGAAATAACTTGTGTTTTAAGCCACGTATTATCAAGACTTGCTTGCACAGCTTGGCTTGTATATGTATCAAAAAGCATAAAACAATCCTTTCCTATCAACATCTTATAACAATGGGTTTATTAAAATAATATCACCCATAACAGGAAAGTGCAATACCTACATCACCACAATATATAATATTGCACAAAATTTAATTGTTTGTTCTTACTTTTTAAGCGATAAATTTCAATTTTTTTCACAATTTAATTAATTAATACTGTTTACATTTACTATATTTCTTTGTTTTTTACTCAAAAACAGATTTTTGGCACAGAAAAAGGTGCTGCTCATATGAGTAGCACCTTAATTGTTAATATCGATTATTTCGGATTTTACACTATACTTTTTTGACTTGCAGTAACAGAAGCTGTTCGGCTGACACGACTAATTTTATCACACTCATTAAATGTATCACGCAGTTCCCTTATCATTGGTGAAATATCATCAAGTGCTTTTTTACTTTTTTTGACATTTGCTTCCACCAGCTGTCTGCTGAAAAAATCATACATTTTTGATAAATCATTTGAAACAGGATAGCGAAAATCCAATGTGTCGCGCAAATGGCGAATAATCCGTTGTGCCTTTTTCAGTGCTGCATCCATTGCTGTAATTTCACCTTTGTCAATGGAAACGCGTGCAACATCTATTTGCTTCAACGTTTCATCATACAATTTTAGCAACATCTCACCTTGTGTCATAGAGCTCACCATCTGCTTGCGGTATGTTTCATATGGATTCATATTGCTTTCCTCTCTTTGGTAAAACTATTCGCACTATCGTTATATATTATTGATTATCCACCCATTAGCTGTGTCATTT
Source organism: uncultured Oscillospiraceae bacterium (assembly GCA_964367945.1). GTDB lineage: Bacteria > Bacillota > Clostridia > Oscillospirales > Ruminococcaceae > JAAYCI01. Next base: position 54,476 of record CAYIZZ010000002.1, read on the forward strand.
GAGCACTTTGAGCATTCATTTGCGCAATCAATTCTTCCATTTGGTTGAACTGACCCCAGTATCTGTCATACTCTGCCCAATATCTATCTTCCAAAGTAACCAATTGTTCGTCCACATCGGCAATTTCTTTATACAAGCTTGAAGATGTATCCAGTGAGTTTGAACCTGCTTTTGCCACTAGATATCCGGGGCTTGCATAACTGGACTTTGTAGCGTCATTAATAGCATTGTTCACCAGCTCCATGATACCACCATCACCTGCAAACAGTTCTTGCAAAGCTTCGGGGTTGCTTTCAATGGCTTGACGTAAGTCATCAACGCTTTCGGCGTTGAAGTGGCCATCTTCACTGTAAAAGCTAGTGCTGATACCAAGGTCATAAATAGCAATGCTACTACCCTCGGGTTTTGTGTACATAGCTGTACGTAAAGCGTCCAAAATTTGTCCTAAATATTGATCATTACGCAAAAGGCCTTCTT
>CAYIZZ010000003.1:0-50356 GCA_964367945.1 uncultured Oscillospiraceae bacterium
TAGTTCGGCATATATATAAAATGGTGCTGGACTACACCACTCGTATTGAAAAACTAATGATCGCCGCTATAGAAAAACATCCAAATTTAAATGCACCCGGCCTGTTTGAACATACGATGTCTTTGCACAAAGGCTTTATCGGCCTGGGCGCAAAAATGGGTGAAGGCTGGCTTTTAACCAGTGAAATGGTTGAACTAGTGAAAAGTGGATACCCAAACATTGTTTGTGCTCAGCCTTTTGGCTGTCTGCCAAACCATATTGTGGGCAAGGGAATGATATCTAAAATACGCGCAGAATTTCCCGAGGCGAATATCACGCCGATTGACTATGATCCTTCCGCCACTAAGGTTAACCAAGAAAACCGCATAAAGCTGATGATAGCTGTGGCCAAAGAACGCCTTGAGGAAAATACGACTCCTTGAAATAGCTTTATTAAATAACTACTATAGGCTTTTTTCTACACAAAATTCTTGTACTACACCAGAATGAATTTAACAATCCTATGTCACCATAGTCTTCGCACTATTTGGGGATTCAAAATGGTACATCTCAACGTTTTTTGTAAATTCTTTTTTGTTTGACGAAATTTTAACTTTTTGTTAAAATTATTATTGTATATTAATAGGTACTAATACGTGTTTTTAACGGGGGTGTTTTTATTAGAAATTTAATAATTTATTTTATTTCAGTGGGTATTGTTTCTACACACTCCTTTATGAATTTTAAACTATGTTCAGGTCTTAATTATCCATTTAGGTTTAATATACGTTCCGTTTATATATGTTCTATTTTAAATGGACTTTTGGGGTCTTTACTATTGTTCTCTTTTTATGATAATCCTATGACGCAATATTTTATGTGCACTATCATTTTAATTAGTGAAATCACCATTCTTTTTAAAGGTAGTGTATCGGCCACGGTTGGAATTGGACTTGGTTCTTTGCTTCATTTGTTTGTGATACGTGCAGTTGTTTTTGCTTCCACATCTATTTCAACCGGCCTGTCAATGTATGAGATTTTTTTAAACACAGATTTTTATCCTATCATAAACTTAGCTTCGTTTGCCATACAAATTTTTGCTCTAGCGCTTTTTATAAAGCTTATACCACTGAAGACTGTTCGAAAGATCATGGAAAACAAAGAATTTTATACCACTCTTTTATTCTTGGCCGTGATTCTAAATGCATATAGCATTTACAACTCGTATATGTTTACCATTGATTATTTTTCCGTGAATTTGGCCGTGCAGGAAATTGTTATTTCTTTATTCACTCTTGTGTTTTTATATATCATGCTTCTTTTGCTTATTAAGATATTTAATCTGGGTATTTATAAAGAAAAGACAAAAGAACTTGAAGTGAAAATTGATAAAGATAAAACTCTCACATCTGCTATTTTAAGCTTTGCTGAAGTTATTATTGAGGCCAACTGCACACAAGACAAAGTATTAAGAATATTAGTAAATTCTGTTGAGCGTCCGATAACAGAACCTTCCTCTTTGTCGGATTTTTTCATCGCTCAATCCAGTTTTCTTACTCATCCTGAAGATGTAGATATTATAAGCGGTATTAGTGCTTCTTCGCTTATTTCTGATTTTATAAACGGATATGACGAAAAGTTGTTCGACTTTCGCTCGAAAAAAATCGGAAGTTCAGATGATGTAGACTCTGACTATCTATGGTATAGAATGCGTATAAACACAAACCTTGATGAAAATACATCTGATGTGATTTCTCTTTTTACAGTTGATGAAATAGATGAAGAAAAACAAGCCGAGTTATCCCTTAGGAAAAAAGCTGAGACCGACCTTCTTACCGGCTCGTATAACAAAGATGCATTCACAATAAAGGTAAACGATTATTTAAGTCAAGGTGGACAAGGTGCACTTTATATGTTTGATCTTGATAACTTTAAAGGTATTAACGATAACATGGGCCACTCTGCCGGCGACGACGTATTGAGAGAAACTTATGCTAAAACAACTGCAATATTCAGACCTAATGATATTGTGTCACGTGTTGGTGGTGACGAATTTTTAGTATTTTTGGCCGGTACCACAAAAGAGTCTACCGTGAAGAAAAAAGCCGTACAAATATGTACTGATTTAAACAAAGTTTATCATGCTGAAAACGGCGTGGATATTGAAATCTCTTGTAGCGTTGGTATAAGTGTTGCGCCTAAAGACGGAACTGATTTTGAAACATTGTTCAATGCTGCCGATATCGCTATGTATCATTCAAAAAGCGTTGGCAAAAACACATTTACTATTTATGACTCCAGCGCTCCTGCTTCTTTTGAGCCTCAAGAAAAGGAAGCATACATGCGTCTACGAAACGATATCCATACTGAAGAAAAATCGCAATAGATATTCATTTCTTTTATTTCACAGTGAAACACCGTAGGCTTCATTAAGCCTACGGTGTTTTTTATTGTTGATTTTGTTTTTTGTATTGCTGTGGTGAAAGCCCGAACTCTTTAGTAAATGCACGATAAAATCCTGCGTAATCACTAAAGCCACATCTTTGATATGCTTCTTTTACAGGTACTCCATCCAGCATTGCCTTTCGGCCTATCTGTAGCCTTCTTAAAAGCACATAGCGATATAGGGATATCCCTGTTTGCTTTTTAAAGCTATGCGCTAAATGTGATGCACTGTAATTATATTCTTTTGCCAAGTCATCTACCGAAATAGACTCTGTACATTTTTGGTGTATATGACTAAGCACTACAGACAACCGATTTTTCTCGCCCGACAACATGATATCTGCGCCACCACTATGCACCAACCTGTTTATCTTTGCGCATAAAGCCGATAGCGCAGCCTTTGTATAAAGTTCTGTACTTATTTTGTCAGACTCGTTTTTTTCAGCTAGATTTTTGAAATTTGCAATGATGTTTTCCTTTTTTTCTTTTGGAAGCCGTAGCATATAATGACCGGTATTTTTAGCCAGCATAAAACTAAAGTCTGCCGTGTCATCCTGCATCTTTAAAAAAGCAATATACTTGCGACTCATCCAAATGCAAACCCGTAGAAAAGGGCATCCTTTTTCTTTTAATATTGCTCCCACCATAGCGCCTGCAGGTATCAGCAAGATATCTCCGGCCACAGCCTTGTAATATTGGTCTTCTATCCAATACTCTGCACTGCCTTCCATGATACATATAGCCTCATACACATCTCTTGCTTCACTGGAAATCTGGCCGGGATTTTCGTCTTGTATGATGCCAACATCGTAGTCTTCTCCTCTGCGTAACCTAGTTGTTCCCACGCCTTATTTCCCCCTTAAGCACAATTTCATTTTTCTTTTCCACATCTGAAATACCTGTTATTTTACAAATTAGTATACGATATTATAGTCAAAATTTCAATATGTTTTACAAAAATTATATCCTTTTTAAGTGTTTTGTATGCCAATTATGCAATTAATACCCTTCACGCAACAATTTTCGCCGTTCTTTATAGTCCGGCATCAGCTGCAACATAGTGGCATGAAACTCCTTGCCATGGTTCGGATGCAAAAAGTGTACATATTCATGTAGCATCACATACTCTTGAGCTTCTTTTGGCTTTTCTGCCAGCCTCATGTTTAGTGTTATTATGCGTTTTTGAACGTTACAAGTGCCCCAGCGTGTTTTCATGTCTCGCACCTTTATAAGCGGTTTTTGCCGGTTTAATCGCGCAGCGAAAATAGGGAAGACTATGTCTGAAAGCTGTGTAAATAACTCAAGACATTCTTTTTTAGTGTATATAGGCGCCTGCTGTGGCGGTTTTGATAATATTTGAGCACGATTTTTTTCTATCCATGGTGACTTGCTAATTATAAAATTTTGTATTTCCTTTTGTGATATGTAGCGTGGAACACTGACATATACACTGCCGTCGCTACGAATACGCATGTTTAAATTTTTTACTTTTTTTCGTTCAACTGTAATAACACCATGTGATGTATCATAATCTTGTTTTTTTGTTTTCATCTTATTTCCAAACTTTATATTAATCTTTTCTCGCTTAGGTTGGGATAATAGACAGTCTGTATCAAGGGTATGCCGCCTTATCATTCACTTATTTAAAAGCTAATCCCTTGAATCCGATGCGAATTTATGCGGCAATAAAAAATACACCCATTAATAGTCAGTATACCATACCGACCATCTTTTAAGTGTATTTTTATTACTGATATGGTTTTATTACTCTGCTACTTCTTCAAAGTTTTCTTCTCCGGACACACCACACACAGGACACGGATCCGGCGGAGTATCTCCTTCAAACTCTACACCACACACCAAACAACGCCACTTTTTCATGATAAGTTCCTCCTTGTTTTTACGTGCAAAATATTAATCCGTTAGTGTTAAACATCGACTATTATCTCACATTTGAAAACCCATACATGCATACCTTTATGAATTCTCTTATGCTGTGATTTATTTTAGTATATCAAAATTACTTGCAGAAAACAATCATATTTTGGAACTCGTTTTTTTGCCCACTTAATATCACAAAAAAAGTCGTCATCCACTGAAATAGTGAATGACGACATGTGGTGACCCTGCCGGGAATCGAACCCGAGATTCCACCGTGAAAGGGTGGTGTCTTAACCTCTTGACCACAGGGCCGTTTTGTACAGGCCTCAGGCAGACCGCAAAGCCTCCTGCCCTCCGCTGTTGCAGACGGCACCCCACTCATCCTGACTGAAACCTGTATCTAGCTTTACCGAAAGACATGCTTCCGCCGCAAAGCTTGGTTTGTGTGTGCCGAAATATATTTCAGCATCGGCACATACAATGGTAGCGGTAACTGGATTTGAACCAGTGACACTTCGGGTATGAACCGAATGCTCTAGCCACCTGAGCTATACCGCCCAAACAAATAGTTTTTGTGAACAGCATGGTCAATTATACGAAATAAATTCGGTTTTGTCAACTGTTTTTCAGAAAAAATATTGATTTTTTTGAAAAATATTTTATTTTTTAAAAAAACAGTGCAAAACATTCGTGTTATCGTAATATTTTGCACTGCCTTTTGTTATTGTTTTTTCGCTTATACTATTTTTTCTATGCCACCCATATATGGACGCAAAACTTCGGGTACAGTAACACTACCGTCGGCATTTTGATATTGCTCTATCATGGCAGGGAAGATGCGTGATGTGGCCAAGCCTGACGCATTAAGAGTATGTGCAAATTGCAGCTTGCCATTTGCGTCACGGTATCTTATGTTGCCACGTCTGCTTTGGAATTCTCTTGCATTAGAAGCACTGGATACTTCTTTGTAAATTTCCATAGATGGAATCCATACCTCAATATCAAACGTACGTGCCATGGACGCTGACACATCGGCTGCAGCAAGCTTACTTGCACGATAGTGTAGTTTCAGCTTTTGTACCAAGCGTTCTGCTTTTCCTACCATTTCTTCAAAAGCAGCTTCACTACCCTCGGCAGTTGTGTATTGGACCATCTCTACTTTGTTGAACTGATGGCCACGAATCATGCCACGCTCTTCGCTTCTATAGCTGCCGGCCTCACGTCTGTAGCATGGGGTATATGCAATATATTTACGTGGCAACTCTTCCGGTGTTAGGATCTCATCCCTGTGCACGTTCACCAGTGCTGTTTCGGCTGTGGGTAATAAAAACTTTTTTTCATCTCCGGTAGGGTTGCCCACATGATAAACATCTTCACTGAATTTTGGGAATTGGCCTGCAACATATCCACACTCCCAATTCAACATGTGCGGTGGTATCAAAAACTCGTATCCGTCTGCTAGGTGCTCGCTAATGAAAAAGTTTAGCAGCGCCCATTCCAGTCTGGCACCCTCATTGCGATAAATCCAACTTCCGTTTCCACCTAGTTTTGCACCACGTTTGTAATCTACCAAGCCCAAGCTCTCGCACAAATCCATGTGATCTTTGATAGGGAAGTCAAAGGTGGGCTTGTCCATGAATACACGAATCTCTGTGTTGCTTTCTTTACCACCTGCCGGCACGTCATCATCCGGTAAATTCGGCAATTGATACATTGCTGTTTTTTGTGCTGATTCCACCTCAGCCAACTTTGCATCTTGTCCTTTGATTTTTTCTGACAACTCTTTCATCTCGGCCATGATTTCAGTAGTATCTTCACCGGCTTTTTTCATGGCAGGTATACTTTTACTCACAGCATTTTGCCGTGCTTTCATTGTCTCTGTTTCGCCAATCAACACTTTTCGTTTTTCATTCAGTGTGATAATTTCATCAACCACACTGTCAAGATCTAGGTTGCGTTTTTTGATGCCCGCCTTCACCAGTTCCGGGTTTGTGCAAATCAATTTTAAGTCTAGCATAATCTTCCTCCATCTTTTATCTTTTGCTAATTTTTCATTTTATTGAAGATTTAAATAGTTGTTATTTTTTATATCTTTTTTCATCATATTGCATATGGGGATTTTACTCGCTTTATTTTTCCTGTGAATAATTCCCTAGCAAGTTTGCAAATTCACGCAACTGCTCTTCCGAATAAAACCCAATATTCAAGCTTCCTTTTCCACCTTCATATTGCACTTTTACTTCAGTTCCTAAAATATCTCGTAAACTTATTTCCACCTCGGCGGCAATAGCCGGCCTGGTTTTTTTGCTTGGTGTTTGCTTTGGTGCCTGCTGTATTTTTTTACAAGCCACCTCTGCTTTACGCACATTCATCTTTTCTTTCACAATCAAATGTGCAGCCTCACTTTGCAGTGCAGCATCTGCGATGGACAAAATGGCTTTTGCATGGCCTGCCGATAATGCGCCCTCTTGCAACATCTGCAATACATCTTCAGGCAATGTTAAAAGACGTAAACTATTGGCAACTGCACTTCTACTTTTTGCCAGCCTTTCGGCAGCTTTCTCCTGAGTGTAGCCACAGCGATCCATCAAGTTCTTATACCCTATTGCCTCTTCAATTGGATCTAAATCTTCTCGCTGCAGGTTTTCTATCAAGGCTATTTCCATAGCCTGTGTGTCGCTTACTTCCTTTACCAGTGCAGGAATGTCTTTAAGTCCGGCTTGCCTTGCCGAGCGCCATCGACGTTCTCCTGCTATGATGCGATATCCACCTGCCGGATTTGGCCTTACAATTATGGGCTGCAACACGCCGTGCTCTTCTATGCTTTTTGTCAGCTCAACTAATGCCTCATCTTCAAAAACTTTCCTGGGTTGCTGGCGGTCCGGCTCTATATCATTCAGCGGCAAAAAACTCACATTCCTGTTTTCCTCTGTTTGAATCCCAGAGCCTGTATCTGCAAACAAACTGTCCAGTCCACGTCCAAGGCCTCGCTTTTTATTCACTGCCAATTGTTTGCTCCTTTCCTGCATACTTTTTTATCTTACCTAGCATGCTTTTATCTCTTTTTATTGTTTTTCAAAAATTCTTCTGCCAGTTCTCTGTATGCTGCCGCCCCTTTTGAAATAGGGTCATAATAGTTTACCGGTGCTCCAAAACTTGGCGCCTCGGACAATCGTACATTTCTTGGTATAGTGCTTTTGTATACTTTTTCGTTAAAAAACTTTTTCACCTCATGAACCACTTGAAGCGTCAAGTTCAAGCGGCCATCATACATGGTAAGTAAAACTCCCTCTATCTCTATATATGGATTGAATGTTTTCTTGACATTTCTAATGGTTCCCATCAATTCTGTCAATCCCTCTAGTGCAAAAAACTCACACTGTATTGGCACTAAAATCGTATCGCAAGCACACAGCCCATTCAAAGTCAGCAAATCCAGCGCAGGAGGACAATCAATAAACACATAATCATAATCGTCTAGCACACATGCCAGACCCTCTCTCAGGCGAGCTTCTCTGCTAGGCATGCTTACCAGCTCAATTCCTGCACCAGACAACTGTACATTTGAAGGAATTATATCTACTTTATAGTCTGTGTGTACAATTATATCTTTTACATTTCCCTCGCCAAGGATGACATCATATACGCTGTGCTCTATCTGCCGCTTGGACAAACCAAACGCTGAGGTAGAGTTACCTTGTGGGTCTAAATCCACTAAAAGCACTCGCTTATTTGTTTCTGCAACTGCTGAAGACAAGTTAACAGTTGTAGTAGTTTTGCCTACGCCACCCTTTTGATTTGCAATCGCAACCACTTTCGCTGCCATTTCCATCCTCCTCTTTTATACCTCTTTTGGGACATCCCGCCCCTGCTTTAAAGACGCTATCTTTCATATTTTACTTGGCTCTTGTAAAACATTTAGTCTCCCACAACAGCTTCTTCTATATTGTACCCTATATGTTTGTTGTTTAAGTGTCGCCGAATTACATTTTCCACAACAAACCATTGGCACTATAATATCCTAAAGCTAAGCTTATTTTGGCAGTATTTTTCTTCAATTTTTGCATAGTTTTGCTCATAATAAACTCACACGAACCTTATATGGCTAAACCTATATCGCTTAAAAACACATTTTTTGAAGACTTCACCCATTAAAATATACTGCGTGCTTGTTCAGTATAGCATACCAAAGCCTCTAAAAAAAGCATTGAAATCAAAAAAAAACAACAATGTTCCACGTGGAACATTGTTGAAAGTGAAAAACATGTTGAAACCTGCTTTGTTTTTTTGTCAGAGCTTCTTCTTTTCACATCATTTTGGTGTAATTTATCTTATAATTTATCTTTTTCTGCCGATTTTTAACACCGCTCTTGTTGAAACTTTTCAACATTATTTTTTTGTGAAAAAATCATAATTTTTGAATTTAAGCAAATTAAATGCACTTTTATATGTTTTAAGGATTGTAAAATCCATCTGTAAAGTATTCAAACAAACAGAATCTCTTTTAAAATTACTATTTTGCTTCTTTGAGTGCTTTTATAATGTTCCACGTGGAACATTATAGCATTTTCACTTTATCTTTGATTTTACTTTTTAGCTTCATCATTTGCTTAAAACAAGCTCTACTTTAGCGGTTTTTTCTTTATGACGCCACCTGCTCGTGGATATATCTCAGGTGTAGGGCTTACTTTTTCGATTGTTATCAGGCGCCTTGCGCCGTCGCTTGGCAAGCTAAACTCTACTATATCTTTTATCTCACCACCCACTTTATGGGCAGCCACTTGTGCTATATTTACTTCCTCGCTTGCACCTTTCATGGCAATAAATCTCCCGCCCTCTTTTACAAGTGGCAAGCAATACTCGCAGAGCATTGGCAAAGATGCCACTGCACGTGCTGTTGCCACATCAAATGACTCTCGCCATTTCTTTCTTCCGGCTTCCTCTGCTCGCTCTTTTGCCACGTCTATTCCTGTTAGGCCCAGTTTTTCACATACTTCTTGCAAAAAGAGCACTCTTTTCCCCGTTGGTTCAAGTAGCGTAACTTCGCTTTTAGGCTTCACTATTTTAATCACAATGCCGGGAAATCCCGCACCACTTCCTACATCCACAACGCTTTCACCGTCTTTAATCAGCTTTGCAACATGCAAACAGTCTAAGAAATGTTTTTCTTCTATCCCAGCAGGATCAGTGATGGCTGTGAGATTGATTTTCTTGTTCCACTCTACAAGCAGCACCGAAAATTGATAAAGTTGTTCTAGTTGCCTGTCATCCAAACAACTTTCAATCGTTTTAGCTATGTTTTCCATCCGTCTAATGTCTATCATTTCATGTTTCCTATCATATTCTTCATGTTTCTTACACAAGTGGTAATATTAGGCAATCAATATCCAATTATAGACTTTTGTATACTTTTTAAACCTTAAACAAAAGAATATATGTTGTTTTATGTGCCATATGCGGCTTTTATTTTTCTTGATTCGACTAATACTCTTTATTTAGATATACTATTTTGTGAATTTGTATTCTCGCCTTAGTTTTCAACATTTTTCATTTTTATTGTTATTTTTATGAAATAATGCTAAAGCTAGTGTCATTTGTGCTATATCATTAGGTGAAACACCTGGTATTCTAGACGCCTGTCCCACTGTTAATGGTCTAATTTTTGCTAGCTTTTCTCGCGCTTCTAGGCGAAGTCCTGCTAAGTTTTCATATTCAAAATCGACAGGTATTGCTTTATTTTCCTGTTTTTGCATTTGTTTTATTTGATCCAGCTGCCGCTTTATATATCCTTCGTATTTTATTTCCGTTTCTATGCGCTGCGCCATCGCAGTATCTACAGGATTTCCTATTAATGTTGTTATATCTTCATAACTTAGTTGTGGTCTTTTAAGCAGTGTTGCTGCAGAAGTAGCATTTTTCAATGTGTCCATGCCTTTTTCTTTGAATAACACTTCTGCCATTTGAGGTGAAATGCGTGTTTTTTCAAGGCGAGAACGTTCTTCTTTTTTCAAGTTACTACTATACAAAAACTTTTCCCACCGTTTGTCGTCTACCAATCCTACTTCTCTGCCTAGTGGTGTCAGCCTTTCATCTGCATTATCTTGACGCAAATACATGCGGTATTCACTGCGACTGGTCATCATACGATACGGATCGCTAACGCCTTTGGTTACCAAATCATCTATCAACGTCCCAATATAACTTTGTGCTCGCGAAAAAACCACCGGCTCATTTCCTTTTACAAAGCATGCAGCATTAATTCCACTTACCAACCCTTGCGCCGCTGCTTCCTCATATCCCGATGTTCCGTTAAATTGTCCTGCACCATATAAACCCTTTACACTTTTTGTCTCAAGTGTTGGCCTCAGGCATGAAGGATCTATACAATCATACTCTATTGCGTATGCCGGCCGCATCATTTCAAGGTTTTCAAAGCCTTTAATTGTACGATACATCGACATTTGAACATCTATAGGTAAAGAAGAAGACATTCCTTGCAAGTACATTTCTTCTGTAGCCATTCCGCAAGGTTCTACGAAAATCTGGTGCCTTTCCTTGTCAGAAAACCGCACAACTTTATCTTCTATTGACGGGCAATATCTGGGGCCAATTCCTTCAATATCCCCTCCATACAATGGTGACCGATGAAGATTATCTAAGATAACCTTGTGTGTTTCAGTGTTGGTAAAAGCAATATGACAAAGTACTTTATTTTCCAAAACCCCTTCCGTCATAAAGCTGAACGGAATGATTTCTGCGTCACCGGGTTGTGCTTCCAGCTGAGAAAAGTCAATGGATCGCCTGTGCACCCGTGCCGGTGTGCCTGTTTTAAATCGACGTATGGGTAGGCCAAGCTCTTGCAAGCATGTTGATAATTCTTGTGCTGCAATGGTTCCATCAGGTCCGCTTGGATAATTTGTTTCACCTATATATATTTTTCCTCTCAGGGCAGTGCCTGTTGCCAAAATAACTGTCTTTGCTTCATAAAATTCTCCAAAAGCTGTTTTCAAACCGGCAACTGCACCATTTTTTACCACAATTTCTGTTACTTCCGCTTGCTTAATCAACAAATTATCTGTATTTTCCAACAAACTCTTTGTATAAGAATGGTATTTAGCTCTGTCAGTTTGCACACGTAAACTGTGCACTGCCGGACCTTTTCCTTTGTTTAGCATCCGGCTTTGTAAAAAAGTAGCGTCGGCCGCCAAACCCATTTGCCCGCCTAAAGCATCGATTTCACGTACTAAATGTCCTTTTGCAGTTCCACCTATGCTAGGGTTGCACGGCAAATTACCTATGGCGTCCAAGCTTAGTGTAAAAAGTGCTACTTTCACACCTAATTTTGCAGCAGCAATAGCTGCTTCTAATCCGGCATGCCCACCGCCTATTACAGCTACGTCATATGCCGCCATTTGATATGTTTTCATCCTATTTTCCTTTATTTTCTTAATAATTCAAACTATTTTCCTACGCAAAACTTAGAAAATACCTCTTCTAAAATAGTTTCGGAAATTTCTTCTCCACTCAAAACTGCTATTGCATGCAGTGCATCATCCAAAAATACACCTGCAGCATCTAAAGTAAATCCATCTTGTATAGTTTTTGCCGCATCACTCAAAGCTTCTTTTGCTGTAACTGCAGTCGACAGTTGTCTGTTATTTGCAAGTATTGCACTATCTGTATCTATATTTTCCAGCTTTAAAATACGCATTATCGAATTTTTTATACTATCAACAGCTTCATTGCCGCTTTTTGCGCTGATGGTGATTACTTCACTGAAAAACGGGCTTAGGTCTTCTTTTGTTAGCACAACACCCAAATCACTCTTATTTAAAATTCCTAAAGCGGGGCGTCCTTTGCACTTTTCTGCCAACATCATTTGGCTTTCATCCTGTTTTTGCGAGCTATCAAAAACAAATATAACCAGTCCAGCCGCGTCTATTTCGTCATAACTACGTTTTATTCCTTCTTTTTCAATTACATCTTCCGTCTGATGTAATCCGGCTGTGTCTGCTAATTGCAGTGTTACTCCATCCAGTTGTATCTGCTGGCGCACTACGTCTCGTGTTGTCCCGGCAAGTGGCGTAACAATAGCATGTTCATACCCTGTCAGCAAGTTAAACAACGTGGATTTTCCTACATTTGGACTTCCTGCAATTACTGTTTGTACTCCACGCTGTAAAACTGCACCTTGCTGTGAGCGTTTAATCAGCTCATCCAGCCTATTTTCCACCATTGTTACTGTGTCCACAAACTTTTTCGCTGTCAATTCCTCTACATCTTCTTCGGGATAATCTGTCCACGCAGTCAGATGACCTGCCAGCTCTACCAGTGGCTTTTTCATCTGCAGTAAATCCTCTTGTAGCTTTCCTGCCATGCCACTGCGTGCCAGTGCGGTTTCCACCCTTGATGTGGCGGAAATCATGTCCATCACCGCTTCGGCTTGTGTTAGGCTAAGCCTTCCATTTAACACAGCCCGTCTTGTGAATTCACCCGCTGACGCAGGCATTGCCCCTGCCTTAATCACCTCTGATAATATTTGGCTCGTCACAGATGTTCCACCATGACATGATAATTCTACCACATCTTCACCGGTGTAACTATGTGGCTCACGAAAGCTGAGGGCCACGCCCTCATCTATTTTGCCATCATTATTTTCAAAATAACCAAACGCCGCCACATATCCCTGCAATTCGCTTATCTTTTTTTGTTTATTTATTGGCACAAATATTTTTTCTGCTATTTTGTGCGCGTCCGATCCTGAAATACGTATCACAGCTATACCGCCCATACCCGGTGCAGTTGCGACAGCCGCAATAGTATGTTGACCTTGTTCCATATTTCCTTTTCCATCACTTTCAAAGACTAGTAGTTTCCTTCTTATTTACATTATGTTTTTATTGTAACACAAGCAAACAATTTTTGGCAAAGTATACTTTATTTTTGGCTTATTTCTTTGCCTTGTGCGACGATTATTTTTTGTTTGATGACGTTTGGATGGTTTGTGATTATATTATCCTCTATTTTCTTGTTTTTTCCTATTTTTTCAACTTGTGTTTCATCATTTTTTCGACTATACTTCGTTATTTTTCAGGCATGGTTTTCATGACTTTTACACTGTTTATACTCACATGAGAAAAATCGGAGTTTCTTTCTAAAAGAAAACTCCGATTTTTCGTAGATACGTTGTTATTTATATTTCTATTTTTCCGTACAGTGGCAAATTTTCTCCATCTTTAATAGCTTCTCTACGGCTGGGCACAATAGGCACTGCATCTGGATTGTGTGGCTTATTTGCATATTCTCTGGTGGGTGTTTGTGTGTTACCGTTACCACCACTTTTGTTGCCACCGCCGCGGTTTCCTCTATCGTTCCGATTTCCACGACCGCCGCCTTTTCCATAATTGTTGCGACCTCTATTACCCGAACGATTGCCTTGTCTTCCGCCACCATTGCGAGGTGCCCGCCAGTCATCACCATCAATAGCATCCGGAGCTGTACTTTTTATAATTACACGACGCTCTACATCTGTTCCTGTAGATTCACTTACTACACCTTCCATCTTACTAATGGCTGTGTGTACAATAAGACGTTCATACGGATTCATCGGTGCTAATGTTCTGCTGCGTTTTGTGCGTACCACTTCTTCACCGGTACGATTTGCAAGTGCAATTAATTCGCTTTCTCTGCGGTTACGATATCCTGCTACATCCAAACGAACACGTATGTAGTCTTTATCTTTTTTGTCCACTCCTGCATTAACTGCTCTGTCTATCAAATAACTTAAAGCTTGAATAACATCGCCGCGTACTTCCATTTTTTGTGATATACTATCGCCTTCAACTTTTAGCAAAGTTGCATCACCTTGTTTTGCGGCAACTATCTTTGCATCGTCAGCACCCATCGCAGCCAAAATACTCATCAGATATTCAGCAGCTGCATTTGCTCTTTTATCTTCTTGTAAGTTTATTACTACTTCCGGCTCTTCCGGCAACAATTTTTCTGACTCTGCTACGGCTGGTTTTGACTTTTGTGGTTTTTTAGCCGGTTTTTCTTTCGGCATATCTTTAGAGGTTTCTTTTACAGGTTCTTCTATTTGTTGATCATTTGCTGATACTTTTACTTTTGCCGGTAAAATTTTAAACCATTTTCTTTGAGGCATTTCTAAAATTTCAACACTTACTTCATCTCTACTAAGACCCAGTTGCAAATAACCTTTTTCTGTTGCTTCATCTACAGTTTTTCCGGTAACAATTACTTCACGCATTATACCAACACCTCCCTAATGTATTTTTCTTATTCTTTTGTTTCTTCTTTTGTTTCTTCTTTTGCTTCTTCTTTTACTTCTTCTATAGCTTTATCAGAAGATTTATCTTTTGGTGATACATCCTCACCATATTTTTGTTCATCTTGTTCACGAGCTTTTTGCAAACGTAGTTTGTTTAGCTCTGCCTCTGATACATCTTTTGTTTCCTTTTGGCCTTCTTCGTTTATAATAGATACTTGCTTTTTAGCTTTTTTGGCAGCTTTACGTTCTTCAATATCAGCAATTACCTGATCACGAATTTTATCGGGATTATAAACTTTTCGAAGAACCAATTGTTGCAATGTCATTGTTACAGATGATGTGGAGTAATACAAAGAGAATCCAATCGGTACGCTAAATGCATAGAAACCAAACATCAATGTTAACATAATGGTCATCATCCACATTGTACCTGCAGTTTGTTGCATGTTTGGAGATGCTTTCATTATTATTACTTGAGAAAGAATTTGCAAAATTACTGATAAAATAGGCATTATTAAATAACTATTAAATTCCCATTGAGGTGCTAAAGATAAGTTTAATCCGAAAAAGTCAAAGTTGAATGATGTTACTTTTTCTATTGATTCTTCACTCATAGAAACAAATTGCATCTCTGCTTGTTCATGTTCCACTTTTCCGTTATCATTTACTATTTGATTATTTTGGAAAGTTTCACCCTCATCTAAAATATATGTGGCACCTTCCACAACAGGAACTTCTGCACCTGTTATAAACATTTGTGGGTTTTCTCTTATCTGTGCAATCAGTTCTGCTTGGCGTGTGTTCACACTGTCTGAATAACCTATCTCACTCTCGGGTGAATATTGCTGAATAATAGCAACACCATTGTCAATTTCTGCTTCAGGTATACTTAAAATGAAATTCATCGGAGATTGAATAACAGCAATAATACCAAACAAAACCAGCATATTTACCGCCATTGGTAAACATCCTGCACTCATTTTTACATTGTTTTCTTCATAAAACTTTTGAATTTCTGCATTTTGACGATTTTTGTCGTTTGCCCATTTTTTCCTGATATCCATTATCATCGGGTTATAGGCTGCCATTCTAGCTGTACTTTTTTGTTGCTTTAGGTTAAGCGGAAACATCAAAACTCTGATAATAAATGTAAATACAATAATTGTAATACCATAGTTTTGAATTAATCCATACAACCAATTCATTGCTATACCAAGCGGTGTAGCCAAAATTTGAAACATATCAAACATGAACTCATCCTTCTGCCACTAATATGGCTTTTTATTTTATACATCAAATTTTTATTCTTTGCGTAAATCACGCATAGAATTTTTCCACTTATTTTTTTCAGGCACCGGATCATACCCAACTTTACCAAAAGGATTACATCTAAGTATCCTCCATGTAGATAAAATCATACCTTTTACTACACCGTGAGATTCAATTGCTATCATGGCATATTCCGAACAAGTTGGACTAAACCGACAATTGTTTCCCAAGTGAGGAGAAAGATATTTTTTATATCCACGTATTAAAAACAATAAAAGTTTTTTCATTTCACCACACCCACAAAAACTATTCTTTGCTTATTTCTTTAAAAGACAATCCTGCTTTTTTAAACAAAATTTGCAAAGTAATTGCTAATTTTGTGCTTTTTTGATGTGGTGTCTGCCCTCGTGCTACAAAAACCAAATCTTTATGTCCCACATTTTGAAGTGAAGCCGCAACAATTGCATGACGAATAACACGACGTGCCCTGTTTCTGGTAACTGCGTTTCCTATTTTCTTGCTGGCTGTTATACCTATTCTGGTTCCTTGTTTTCTGTTTTTGTTTACATAAAGAACCACATGCGGATGAACAAAAGATTTACCTCGCTTGTAAGCACGCACAAAATCTTGGTTACGAACAATAGAATTAAATTCCATACACTCTACCTTTAAAATTTTCCCACACAAATTTATTATAAAGAAAAGAGCCCTCGTAAATAATACGTGGGCTCCCTGCGATGTGGGAGTAGGTTTTTACTCGCAACTGTTAAGTATTTGTAAGTTTTGCACGGCCTTTACGACGACGGGCCTTCAAAAGTTTACGACCACTACGAGTGCTCATGCGTTTCATAAAACCATGTTCACGGTTACGTTGACGCTTTTTTGGTTGAAAAGTTCTTTTCATAATAAATCCCTCCGTATTTGAACTCCTATTTGGAGTTTGCCTCACATACTTATGTTTTTAATCATCAATATCTATAATAATGACACGAACTACATTATACAAGAAAGTTATTCTACTTGTCAACTATATATTTTTATTTTATACAAAAATATTTATATTAAAATTATTTTTATTTATAAAACATACTACTTTTTGATATTATTTACATAATGCAAATGCCTTATTCTTAATGCTTTAAGAGTAGTGAGAAAATGGCACAATTATCTTGTTTTAAACGCAATTTTGTGCTACAATTATAACATAGTATGTATAAAAATTTCAGGGCGATAATCCTGGCTTTTTTTTGTATTTAAAACATTCTTTTTCAATTTTATATTAAAATATATTTTTTAGCAAGTAGGTGCATATATGCTGGGTGAATACGATAAAATTTTTGATAAGGTAAAAGAGTTTTGCAAAGAAGAAGTGGCTCCTGCTACTTATGATTTATTTTTTGCAGATATTGCACCTATATCATTTGAAAGTAATATTGCAAAAATTTCTGTACGCAGTGATTTTGTAAAAGGTGTTTTAAAAGAACGTTATCTTGATATGATAAAAGAATCTTTTAAAAAACTATTTGGGTTTGATGTAGAAATAGAACTAATAGTAGAAGAGGAAATACAATCTCAGACAACTCCTCTTGCCGGTGGAAATTACGATTATACTTTTGATAACTTCATTGTAGGGCAAACAAATAAATTTGCCCATGCTGCAGCGCAGAGTGTTGCATCAAAACCTTCACAAAGCTGGAATCCTCTTTTTATATACGGTGCTTCCGGTCTTGGAAAAACACATCTTTTGTATGCTATACAATATGAAATAGGCTCAAACCATCCTGATTTCAAAATTTCTTATGTTGATGGTGATAGATTTACTAATGAAATTATAACTGCTATTCAAGAAAAAAGAATGAACGAATTTCACGATAAATATCGTACATCAGATGTTTTATTGGTAGATGATGTTCAGTTTATAGGTGGTAAAGAGCGTACACAAGAAGAATTTTTCCACACATTTAATACTCTTTATAACGAAGGTAAACAAATTGTGCTGGCATCAGATAGACCACCAAATGAAATAAAAAGTTTAGATGAAAGGCTTCGTACAAGATTTGAATGGGGCCTTATTGCTGATATACAACCACCTGATTTTGAAACACGTGTTGCTATTATTCGCAGAAAAGCATCTCTTTTAAACTTAGAAATACCTGATGATGTGGCAGAATTTATTGCAAATCACTTAAAAAATAATATTCGTCAGCTAGAAGGCGCTGTAAAAAAACTTAATGCATATTATCTTTTGGAAGGTATTCATCCTGTTATAGGTGCAGCACAAAATGCTATTAAAGATATACTTAATGAAACTCAGCCTCTACCTGTTACCATAGAAAAAATAACAAGTGAAGTAGCTCGTACTTATAACGTATCTCCCGAAGATCTTCGTAGCCGTAAACGTAGCTCTAACATTTCTACAGCACGTATGGTAGCTATGCATTGTATTAGAGAAATAACAGGAATTTCTACTGAAGAAATAGGAAAAGAATTTGGAGGACGTGATCACTCCACTGTTGTTTATTCTTGTAATGTTATAGTAGAACGTATTGAAAATGACACAACGTTAAGAGAGCATGTAGAAGACATAATTAAAAATGTGCGTAGCTAAATAATTTAGATTTTGCTGTAAAATACATAGTTTTCAACAATTTTATTAGAATTTAACAATTAGTTTTTATTTCTTTTAGTTTTAACTTTTTTATTTTTTCTTTTCAACATAATTTTAAACACTAAACTAAATTTAACATATGCCAATATTTTGTATTGGTAAATTGTTTTTTCTTCTTTTCAACATATCAACAGTCCCTACTACTACTACTATATTAATAAATGGTTTTTCTTATTTTTTAACTTTTTTTTAAAAAAATAAAACAAAGAGGTGCATAATGAAATTTACCTGTAATGTAAAAAGTATTTCAGAAGCAGTTCAAGGTGTTTCTCGTGCAGTAACTGCTTCAAGTGCAGTTCCTGTTCTTCAAGGTATTTTATTAAAAGCTGATGGCTTTAAACTAGAGCTTACAGGTTATGATTTAGAAATGGCTATTGCAACAAGTATAGAAGCAAATGTAGAAGAGCCCGGTGAGATAGTTTTAACGGCTAAATTATTTGGTGATATGCTGCGTAGTCTTTCTTCTGAAGAAGTTACTTTTGAAAGTGACGATAATATGAGCACTTATATAAAAGGCGGCATAACAAAATATGACCTAATGGGAATGAATGCTGCTGATTATCCTGAACTTCCTACTCCTGGTGCAGATTTTGTGTTTGATATGGATGCAGCTGAAATTGCAGATATGATAAGCATGACTATATATGCTGTTTCTAATGATGATAAAAAACCTGCTCATACAGGTGTTCTTTTTGATGTGGAAGAAAATGAAGTTACTATGGTAGCTTTAGATGGATTCCGTTCAGCTATTACAAGACATCCGGTTATTACAAACAAAGAAATTTCGATAGTTGTACCTTCAAAAGCTGCTACAGAAGTATCAAGACTTATGGGTGATTGCGGCGAACTTATTAGAATGGATGCAAATAAAAGATATGCTGTTTTTTCAGGTGGAAACTATACAGTAACTACACGCTTGATAGAAGGCGAATTTATTAATTATAAAACAGTAATTCCCCAAGGATATAAAACAAGAGTTGCTGTAGATGTAGGTATACTTGAAAAATCTATTGAACGATGCAGTGTTATTATTACTGAAAGATTAAAAAATCCGTTAAGGATAACATTTAGTGATGATATAGATATAAGATGTCAAACACCACTTGGAAGAGTAAGTGATTTGGTGAACGCAGATATAGAAGGAGAAAAAGTAGAAATAGGATTTAATTATCGTTATTTGCTGGATGCACTGCGAAACTGTGGATGTGAGCGTGTTATTATTGAACTTTCAGGCCCTTTATCTCCTGTAAAAGTTATGCCGGAAAATGGCGATGAGTTTTTATTCCTTGTTCTTCCTGTTCGTTTTAAAAATGACTAATATTTTATAAAAAAATTAAAAAGGAAAAAATGTGAAAAGGGAAAAAGTTTTGATTCACACTGAATATATAAAACTTGATTCTTTGTTAAAGCTGGTTGGTATTTGCGATACCGGTGGTGAGGCTAAGTTTTTTATTCAAGATGAAAATGTGAAAGTAAATGATGAAATATGTACGATGCGAGGAAAAAAACTTCGCAATGGAGATGTAATAACCATAAAAGAAGAAGATATTTGTTTTATGATTATAGATAAGTAATTATAATTTTTAAGATGTTATAAAAGGGAGAAACGGGTGAAACTTAATCAGTTGCAGATAGAAAATTATCGCAATATTGAAAGTGCCTGTTTTGTACCGGATGATGGTCTTACTGTTATTGCCGGTCTTAATGGTCAAGGAAAAACAAACCTTATTGAGTCTATATTTTTACTTACAGGAAGTAAAAGTTTTAGAACAAGTAAAGACATAGATCTTATAAAACAAGATAAAGAAATAGGCAGAATAATAGGAAAAACAATTTCTGATAAAAAAGAGAATGATATTTCAATAGTTATTGATAGTGGCAAAGAAGGAAAAAAAGGACGATATGCCAAGATAAATGGTGTAGACTATGGAAGAGCAACAAATATAGCAGGTGTTTTTACAGCAGTTGTGTTTGAGCCTAATCATTTAAGCCTTGTAAAAAGTGGACCGGATGGACGAAGAAAATTTATAGATGCGGCACTTTGTCAGCTTTATCCAAGTTATATTACTGTTTTAAGAAGGTTTACAAGAGCATTAACTCAAAAAAATGCTTTGCTTAGACGGTATTATTCAATATATGATGCAGATGCTCAGTTAGATGTTTTTGATGTAGAATTATCACAAATAGGAGAAGAAATAACAAAACGCCGTAAAGAATGGACTCAAAATATTGCAAAAAAAGCACAAATATTTTATAAAGAGCTTTCTAGTGGTGCAGAAGAACTTCATGTTAATTTCTTAGCCGGAGCAGAAAAGGGAACACTTCAAGATGTTTTATATCATGCAAGAGAAAGAGATATAAAAACAGGATATAGCACAAAGGGACCACAACGCGAAGATTTTGAAGTGTCTTTGAATGAAAAAAAAGCTCGTGTGTTCGGAAGCCAAGGCCAACAACGCAGCTGCGTGCTTGCACTGAAACTTGCAGAAGCAGAAATTGCTAAAGATATATCGGGACAACACCCTATATTACTTCTTGATGATGTGTTGAGTGAGCTGGACGAAGGAAGAAAAGAATATCTTCTGAGTAAAGTTGACGGTAAACAAAGCTTTATAAGTTGCTGTGATGCGTCTGTATTTGAAAAGACAGCCGGTAAACTTGTATATATTCACAACGGAAAGCTGAAAGAAAGCTAGGAGAAGCAATGTATCTTCATTTGGGTGGTGATGTACTGGTTAAAACCGATGATATTATAGGTTTATTTGATCTTGATAACAGTACTGTTTCAGCCAAAACCAGAGATTTCTTAAAAACTGCCGAAAAAGAAAAAAAAGTAGTATATGTAAGCTATGAGCTACCAAAAAGTTTTTGTGTGGCAAAAGAAAAAGGCAGTATAAAAGTATATATAAGCCAAATGAGTACATCAACACTACGAAAAAGACTAGACACCGAGATATCTTAAACAAAGTTACAAAGCACAAAAGAGAGGAAAAATAATGGCAGAGAAAGATGATGTAATGGAATATAGTGGTGATCAGATTCAGGTGCTGGAGGGCCTTGAGGCAGTAAGAAAAAGGCCCGGAATGTATATTGGTAGCACAGGACCAAGAGGTTTACATCATCTGGTATATGAGATTGTAGACAATGCTATAGACGAAGCACTGGCAGGATATTGTGATCATATAGAAGTAACTATTAAAAAAGACGGTACCATGGAAGTTATTGATAACGGCCGTGGTATTCCTGTTGGTATTCAGCCAAAACTGGGCATACCTGCGGTAACAGTTGTTTTAACTGTGCTTCATGCCGGAGGTAAATTTGGCGGAGACAATTCAGGATATAAAGTTGCCGGTGGTCTTCATGGCGTGGGCTCGTCAGTGGTAAATGCACTTTCCGAGTGGCTGGAAGTAGAAGTACACACCGAGGGTAAAATACACTATCAAAAGTTTAGGCGCGGTGTGGAAGATGCCCCTCTTTTAGTGAAAGGTGATACCGAAAAAAGAGGTACAGTGATACGCTGGAAAGCAGATCCTGAGGTGTTTGAAACCACAGACTATGAATATGATATTTTACTAAACAGATTACGTGAACAAGCATTTTTAAACGCAGGTGTGCGCATTACGCTAAAAGACGAGCGTATGGGTATGGAAACAGAAAAAAGTATGATATATGAGGGCGGTATTCGCCAGTTTGTAGAGCATATACATAAAAAACGCAGCCAAACTGTATTACATGAAAACGTAATATACTTTTCAGTGGAAGAAAATGATACCTGCGCAGAGGTTGCTCTTCAATATAACGATAGTTATAATGAATTGCTTTTAAGCTTTGCAAATAATATCCACACACCTGACGGTGGCACACATGAACAAGGTTTTAAAACTGCAATGACACGTGCTTTTAATGACTTTGGCCGTAAAAAAGGATTCATAAAAGAAAAAGATGAAAACCTTTTGGGTAACGATGTGCGTGAAGGCATGACTGCAATTATTAGCGTAAAACTTACAGAGGCACAGTTTGAAGGTCAAACCAAGGCAAAACTCGGAAATACTGAAATGAGAAGCCTTGTAGAAACCATGACATATGAAAAGCTGAGAGAATATTTTGAGGAAAACCCAGCTTGTGCCAAGGTAATATATGAAAAAGCACTTTCGGCGGCAAGAGCACGTGAAGCAGCAAAAAAAGCACGTGAGCTGGTGCGCAGAAAAACTGTTATGGAAAACAGCCGTATGCCGGGCAAGCTTACCGATTGTCGCGAGCGAGACCCATCCAAAACCGAACTTTACATCGTCGAGGGTGATTCTGCGGGCGGTACAGCAAAACAAGGCAGGGACTCTAACATTCAGGCGATACTACCTCTATGGGGTAAGATGCTGAACGTTGAAAAAGCACGTCTTGACAAAGTATATGGCAACGAAAAACTGATGCCGATGGTGACAGCGCTTGGATGTGGCATAGGCGATGAGATGGACTTGAGCAAACTACGATATCATAAAGTTTTCATCATGTCTGACGCCGACGTGGACGGTAGCCATATTTGTACGCTGCTACTGACATTCTTTTTCAGGTTTATGCGACCTTTGGTAGAAGGCGGATATGTATATGTGGCACAGCCACCGCTGTATAAACTGCAAAAAGGTAAAGACGTAAGGTATGCTTATACCGATGCAGAAATGGCAACATTCAGCACTGAAATGAACGAGCCACGTATTTCCAGGTTTAAGGGTTTGGGCGAGATGAACGCCGAACAACTGTGGGAAACCACAATGAATCCGGAAAATCGTATGTATGTGCAGATAAGCATAGACGACGCCGAAAAAGCAGATGAAACATTCACTATTTTGATGGGCGATAAAGTGGAACCACGCAGAGAGTTTATTGAGCAAAACGCAAAATATGTAAAAAACCTAGACGTATAAACATATTAAAATACATATTGGCCGGTTTATTTTGTGAATTCAACAAACATCATTAAAAGCCGCAGCTAATCAAACGGAAAAAAGAGGGTTAATGTGGAACAAGACAGAAAAATAGTTAATGAGGAATATCCAAACTCAACACTGATAGTGCGTGATATTGAGAAAGAGATGAAAGACTCTTTTCTTGATTATTCAATGAGTGTTATTGTATCTCGTGCGCTACCTGATGTACGTGATGGCTTGAAGCCGGTACATAGGCGAATTTTGTATACCATGTATGAGCGTGGTAACGACCCATCACACCCTTATCGTAAAAGTGCAGATACGGTAGGTTCGGTGCTTGGTAGTTATCACCCGCACGGTGATGCATCGGTATATGATGCCATGGTGCGTTTAGCCCAAGACTTTAGCTTGCGCTATCCAATGGTGGATGGCCAGGGTAACTTTGGTAGTGTAGACGGTGATCCGCCTGCTGCTTATCGTTATACCGAGGCACGTATAAGCAAGATGGCCATGACCATGATGACTGATCTGGACAAAGAGACGGTAACTTTTGTTCCTAACTTTGATGAAAGTAAACAAGAGCCAAGCGTGCTTCCTTCAAGATATCCAAACTTGCTTGTAAACGGCAGTACGGGTATTGCGGTGGGTATGGCCACAAATATACCTCCACATAACTTGTGTGAGGTGATTAGTGGTGCAGTGGCACTGATTGAAAATCCAAACATAGAACTTCCGGAGCTGATGGAACATATCAGCGGGCCAGACTTTCCCACAGGCGGCATAATAATGGGAAGAAGCGGTATTCGTGCTGCATATGCTACCGGTAGAGGCAAGGTTGTTTTACGTGGCCGTGCCGAAATCGAAGAACAAAAAAATGGACGTTTCCATATTCTTATTACTGAAATTCCGTATATGGTAAACAAGTCGAAGCTTTTGCAAGACATTGATCGTATGGTGAAAGAAAAGCGCATAGAAGGAATCACTGACATTAATGACGAAAGCTCACGCAAAGGTATGCGTATTGTGGTAGAGGTGCGCAGAGATGCAAACCCACAGGTGATACTGAACCAAATTTATCATATGACGCAGCTTCAAGACTCCATAGGTGTTATCATGTTGGCGCTTGACGGTGGTCAGCCACGTGTAATGAGCCTTAAAGATATGCTTAGTTGTTATGTAGACCATCAGGTGCTGGTGGTTCGTCGTAGAACTGAGTACGACCTGAAAAAAGCAAAAGATCGTGCACATATTTTGGAAGGACTTCGTCGTGCTATTGATATTGTGGATGAGATTATTGCCACAATTCGTGCTACAAAAGGCGGATCTTCTGATGCAAAACGTGCCATTATAGAAAAATTTGATTTTGATGACGCACAAGCTTCAGCTATTGTGGCGTTCCAGCTGGGTCGATTAGCTGGACTTGAAATAGAAAAAATTCAAAATGAATTTGACGAACTTATGTCTAAAATCCAAAACTGGGAAGATATTTTAAGCAGCGATATAAAACTTTTAGCTATTGTAAAAGATGAGCTTTTGGTGTTGCAAGAAAAGTTTGGGGATGAAAGACGCACAGAGATTGCTTCGGTAAGTGGCGAAGTTGATATTGAAGACCTTATCCCTGAAGAACAATGTGTGTTTACTTTGACACATGCAGGCTATATAAAACGTATTGCCGCTACCGAGTATCACAGTCAAAAAAGAGGTGGCAGAGGGGTAACAGCACTCAGCCATAAAGACGAAGATTTTGTGGAAGAGCTTTTTGTGGGCTCATCTCACGACGCGATATTCTTCACCACTGATCAGGGTAGGGCATATCAGCTGAAAGGCTATCAGGTGTATGAAGGCAGCCGAACCAGCAAAGGCACAAACATAATAAATCTGCTACAACTGCAAACAGACGAAAAAGTTACCAGCATGTTGCGGGTGCCTAAAGATAACGAAGATTGCTTTGTGACCATGATAACAAAAAAAGGATTGATAAAGCGCAGTCCGCTAAGTGCATTTAAAAACATGCGTAAGAACGGACTTATTGCTATACGTATGGATGAAAACGATGCGTTGGCATGGTGTCGCATCACCAGTGGTTCAGACGAACTTTTGGTTGCCACATATTCAGGCA
This sequence comes from uncultured Oscillospiraceae bacterium, assembly GCA_964367945.1. GTDB lineage: Bacteria > Bacillota > Clostridia > Oscillospirales > Ruminococcaceae > JAAYCI01. The sequence continues at coordinate 25,572 of CAYIZZ010000003.1, forward strand.
GGGCTATTCGTATCAGCGAAACAGATGCTAGAGCTACCGGACGTAACTCTCGCGGTGTGCGTGTGATACGCCTTGGTGAATGTGACAGCGTGGTGGGTGTGTCTATTGTTAAAGAAAATGCTACCCTGATGACGGTAAGTGAAGAGGGTAAAGGAAGACGTACTAATATTTCTGAATATCGCATCCAGCGCCGCGGTGGTAAAGGCATACTTAACTATCGTAAGGGTAGTGTTGCAGCGGTGAAGATGGTAAGTGATGACGAAGATGTGATTTTGATTTCGTTTGAAGGCATCATTATCCGTATGCATGTATCAGACCTGAATATCCAAAGCAGATATGGCAGTGGAGTACGTGTGATGCGCCTTGGTGAAGGTGACCGTGTGGTGACAATGGCACGCACTGACAGGGATGATGAGGAAGAAACCGTTCGGCCGGAAGAGGATGGAGAAGATGAAGATCTAACCCCGGAGGAACTGGCCGCACTGGAAGCGGAAGAAAATACCGCTGATGAAGAAGTGGAAGACGAGCCCGAAGATGATGAAGACCAAGATGATGTTGAGGAACAAGACTAACATATAAAAATAACCCCTCATTTTGTAGGTAAACACTACAAGATGGGGGGTTATTTGTAACTATAAGCTGATAATACAATACATGAAGTTTAACTATACAGTACCGTCACCGCCGGTAGTACCGCCATCACCGCCGGTAGTACCACCATCACCGCCGGTAGTACCGCCATCACCGCCGGTAGTACCGCCGTCACCGCCGGTAGTACCACCATCACCGCCGGTAGTACCGCCGTCACCGCCGGTAGTACCACCGTCACCGCCGGTAGTACCACCGTCACCACCGGTAGTACCACCATCACCGCCGGTAGAGCCACCGTCACCGCCGGTAGTACCACCGTCACCGCCGGTAGAGCCACCGTCACCGCCGGTAGTGCCACTGTCACCGCCGGTAGAGCCGCCGTCACCGCCGGTGGAGCCACCGTCACCACCGGTAGAGGTATCATCTGTAGAATTATCTGTAGACGAAGAGGGGGTAGAAGTGGATGAGGGTGGCGTCACTTGTGTTTGCGTTTTAGTAAACACTGCTGTGGCAGTAAGAGTGGAGCCCGGCGTTACTCCGGCATCTACCAGCACGCTGATAGTTTGGCTACCTGTACTACCTGCCGCGCCACTGCTGAGGCGCCATCCCGAAAATGAATAACCCGACGCAGGTGTTGCCGTTACTGAAGCTGTGGCACCACCCGGAACAACAGATGCACTGCCCATGCTTACACTGCCACCACCTGATGTACCGCTGCTGTCATCCCATGCACTGAACACTACGGTGACCATTTGAGCAGCAGCTGTCTCTTCTTCGTCATCTGTCGACCAATCTATAGGTCCGGGAACTTTTGTGGGATCATTTTTAACAATGGCGGGGTCTGTTCCGATACGATCCGGAATAGGATCTAAAGGCATAGGCCGATCGTCTTCGGTGATGTAGCTATGAGACAAAAAGTAGTCAAAAATAGCTTCCATGCCGATTCGACTGAGATGCACACCGTCTTGTACAGTTGATTCAAACTTTGAATATCCTATTTCTTCGTCATACAAAGGCTCAAACCAGTTTAGGAATTTCACGTCTTCATTACGGGCCAGCTCAACCAGCTCGGTGTTCATTTCATTGATAAGGTTCATGCTGAGGCTGGTGTTTTGGCGATATTGATCCACCGGGAATATAGCACCAATAATGATGTCAGTATATGGGTAAGCCTCTTTCACAGAATCTAAAGCATCTTTATAATAGTCGATAAAAGTATCGATGTTCATGCCGATATTGTTGCTACCAAATGTGATAACCACACGCTGAGGTTGCATCAGCTCTACAATTTCAGGCATGGTAAGAAGTCCTGAAATGCCTTCAAACTGAGCAACACCCATGCTTTCAAAGCTTTGGATACCCATTCCAACAATACCAAATCCGTTGTCCATGGTAACGCCGGTAACATCGGCATAGCTCATCATACGCACAGTGTTTGAGTCGCCTAAAAACAAAGTATCTTCAGCATATGAAATATCGGCGGGATCTGTTTCAGGAAGCACTGTGCCAACAAAAGCTGTTGGATCAAAAGGATCTTGGACGATGGATTCATCCGATACCGAAGCAGAAGCAGAAGTATCACTTTGGACCGGTGCTGTAACATCATCGTCCAAAGAAATAACACTGAGGGCTAAAGAAATAACGATAATTACCAAAACAGAAACAATGGCAATACCCACATATAAAGGATGAGTTTTTATCCACGGTAATGCTTTATTCTTGAATTTATCTAAAAAATTGTTTAACAATGCAAAATCCTCCACATATTTTAAAATCTGGAATAAATTATACAGTACAAAAGAGGCAGATGCAATATATTGCAAATGTGAAATATTGAGCAAATAATAACGACATAAAAATAAAAACAAGGTATAATAAAAAAATAAAACTTAAAAAGAGGATAAAAAGATGAATGGATATCACACACTTTCGATTGAAGAGGTGGAAAACTTTTTAAGCGAGGCAATGGACGAGTTGCCACAAGAGATGTTTAACGAGTTGAACGGTGGAGTGGTTTTGGTAGCAAACGTAGTACGCTCGCCACACGGAAAAGGCTTGTTTACCCTAGGTACCTATCACAACGAAAAGCACGGAATGGGAAGGTATATAAAAATAAACTACGGAAGCTTTGTAAGAGTATATGGTAAAAAAAGTGTTGAAACACAAAAAGAAGAACTGAGAAAACTGCTGAGACATGAGCTTACCCATCACATGGAATCTTTGGCCGGGGTAAGAACACTAGAAGAAAAAGACGCACGATTCATAGAAAACTTTAAGACAAAAAAACATAAAAAAGACAAATAACAATAAAAATTAGTACTATATTGCTAAAAACATAAAACTTGATACTACACATTAATATGAAAATAAAATAATTAAGACAAAGATTCTTTTGGAAAAAGCATATCTGACAAAGCCTTTGTTGCCGGAAAGATGTCTTTGTCTAAAAGTCCGCCATAACCCACCATTAGTGCGTCGTTGTATGCATGAGGCAAATCTTCCTTATGATATTCCGCCAAGGAGTGAATATATAAACCTTTATCACGTGCGGTTTTAGCTAAATGAACAGCATCTCTACCGGGTAGTCTAAGAACAAAATATAGGCCTGTGTGGGTGTTTTCCGTATACCATCCGCTGGCCGGAAAAATCTGTGTAAAAGCTGACAGTAAGGCATCACGGCGTTTGCGGTAGGTGTTGCGTGCGCGATTCAAGCTACGTGCAAAGTGTCCATCACTCAATAATTTTGCCAAGACATATTGTTCGGGTCTGGAAATGCTGCAGGCATAGCCACCGTAGGCTTTTTTCCATAATTTTAGTACAGGTGGAGGCAAAACAAGATATGCGGCACGCAAGCCCGGCGCCAGGCTACGTGTAAATGTGCCGGCATATACAACACTATTATGTTTGTCCATGCCTTGCAAACAGGGAAGAGGCCTACCGTCAAAACGAAACTCGCTGTCATAGTCGTCTTCAATAATCAAATTACCGTCTTTGGCGGCCCAGCGCAGCAATTCGCTTCGTCTTGGCGCAGACATCACACCACCGGTAGGTAGCTGATGGCTAGGCGTAAGGTAGGCAATTTGCGCACCACTTTTTAAAAGTCCGTCAGGAATCATACCGTGAGTGTCTACCGAAACAAACTGATATTTTGCACCCATGTTATGTAGTATGGTAGATGTTTTTGAGTAGCCCGGGTTTTCAAGTGCAAATGTTTTGTCTGCAAAAAGGCGCACCAACATGCTAAATAAAACTTCTAAACCTGCACCTGTTACCACCTGAAAAGTATCACAGCGAACACCACGATAACTTTTTAGATAAGACGAGATACCCTCGCACAAGGCAAAATCTCCAAGTGGGCGACCACGGTGAAACAAGTCGGGTTGTTCTGTCAGCACTTCTCGCATGGTGCGGTTCCATATTTTAAGAGGGAAAAGTTCAGCGTCCAGGCCACTGCTGGAAAACGAATATAATGGCGCAGTATTATTTGAAATAAAGTCATCTGCTGAAAAAGTTTTCTCAGCAGTAAAAGGAAATACAGTTTGCTGAAGTCTCATTACAACAAACCCACTGCGGGGATTTGCCGCTACATATCCTTCGGTGGCAAGCTGCTGATATGCCTCGTTTACAGTGTTTACACTGACACCCAGCTGAGCCGCGGCACTGCGCTTACCGGGCAGTTTTTCACCTGCAGAAATACCACCTTCCCTGATGCGTTTAGCCAGGTGCTGATACAGCTGATAGTATAAAGGTGATTTATCCGATTTATCTAAAAAGATATCTATAAATTCCATAAACCCTCCAATCTGATACCATAAAAAATATAGAAACTGAGTATTTTAACAGGATCAGTTTTGTATTATACTTAGCATAGCCAAAAAGACACTGGTTGTCAAACCAGATAAACTATGCAGGGAAGTGATTTTATGCAAGCAAGTAAAAAAAGAGTTAATGTGCGTACTTTGGTGCTGGTAGGTATAATGTCGGCACTTGTGTTTGTTCTTTCTAAAGCAGAGATACCCATCCCAATTGGTGGTATGGATAACACACGCATCCATTTTGGAAACATAATGTGTTTATTGTCAGGGATTTTATTTGGGCCTATGGTGGGTGGATTAGCCGCGGGTTTTGGGTCCATGGCATATGATTTGACAAATCCATTGTATATATCTGAGTTTTGGATCACTTTTATCACAAAGTTTGCCATGGGGTATGTGGCGGGAGTTATGTCATTAAAACTGAGAAACGGACATAATAGCATAACAACAGAAAAGGCCAACTTGCAACAAAGAATGAAATCAGGATTTTGGATTTTTGCGGCGGCATTTAGTGGCCAGGCAGTGTATATTATCTTATACCTTACCAAGACGGTTATCATGCAACATTTTGTTTATGGCATACCGTGGGAAGGTGTGTGGGTGGTAGTGGCAACAAAAGGCATGATTTCGGGAGTGAATGGTATATTAGCTGTGCTTTCTTGTGTGCTACTGGTTCCGCCACTTCATGCAGCAATCTCAGCTTCGGGGCTGTTTAAACAGCATATATATCGATAATAAGATAAAAATAAATTTATAGTAAAAACCCTTTGTAACATGTTCATTACAAAGGGTTTTTTATTTATACAGAAACTTATTCAGCTTTGTTTAAAGATAAAATCAAACTTTCCAGCTCATCAACAGTATTAACCAAGTAATCAGCACCGGCCTCTTGCAGTTCTTTTGCGCCTCTAAATCCCCATGAAACACCAATGACAGGGATGCCGGAATTATGTGCGGTTTGAATATCCACATTACTGTCACCAACGTAAATGGTGTTTGATGCCAGTGCGCCGAGGTCTATCATCACACGGTGAATCAAGTCAGGGTTTGGCTTGGGTAAAAGACCGTCTTGAACACCAAGCGCACTTTGGAAAATTTCAGGAAAAAACGAATCAATCATAGGCTTTGCAAAAACATGAGACTTGTTGGTGGCAACACCCAGCCCGATGCCGGCATCCTGCAAATTTTTCAGCATAGAAACTATACCGGAATATGGGGCAGTGTTTTCCATCATGTATTTATCATAATGCTCATTGAATAGCTTCAAAGCAATTTCATGGGTAGACTGTTGACGCTGGTGTTCGGGCAACATACGCTCTACCAGTTTGGCCATGCCGTTTCCTATCATTTGGCAATAGTCACTCTCGTTGTGTGTAGGAAAACCTAGGGCAGACAATGTATAGTTTCCGGAAGCGGCCAGACCCTTTAATGTATCTAAAATAGTACCGTCCAGATCAAAAATAGCATGCTTTATCAAAATAATCCTCCTGTAAAATAAGTTTATTTAAATCATTCTTTAGACTGATAAGAAATAAGATCATCCGAGTCATTTTCAGACATACTTGCCTTGTCTAATACGCCAAGATCGTTGCGTAAAGCACCGGCTTCTAAAATAGCGGATTTTCCAAATTTATCTCGTATTTTATCGATGCTTCGCTCTAATTTTTCGCGTTTTTCATTCATTTTTTCTTCGTTATCGAAAAAAGTCATTTGTGTGCTAAGTGGCATATCAGTAAGATTTTGAGCTGTTAAAGTAATCATACGGATAGGTTTTTCCATGTTCCAGTTATCTTTAATTATCTCCATGCCCATGTCGATAAAATCCTTGGAAAGGCAGGTGGCATATGGTAAAATTCTTTGCCGTGAGATACTCTTTAGGTTAGTATCTTTTATAATTATTTGTAAGTTTTGGGCATATAGCTTTTGTGCACGAAGCCGACCGGCTACCTCGTCTGCCAAAGATCCTACTGCGATACGAATGTCTTGATATCCGTGCAAGTTGCGGCGAAATGTCATGCCGTTACCCACACTTTTTACAGGCTCCATCTCATCGGCACGCCGAACGGGTGCATCATCAAGACCCTGTGCATAAAGGTGCATTTGCAGGCCTTGTTTTCCAAGTAGCTGAGAAAGCAAATCTTTGTCGGCGTAGGCTAGCTGAGCAATAGTATCTATGCCTATTTCTTTCAGTATTTTAGCTGCTTTGTGACCCACACCCAACATTGCTTCTGCGGGAAGCGGCCAAAGAATATCTTTATAAGTGTCGACGGTTATCTCGGTGGTGGCATTTGGTTTTTCATAGTCAGATCCAAGTTTTGCAAACACTTTGTTGAAAGAAAGGCCTACAGAAATACTAAGGCCGGTTTCCTTGTGTATTTTTAGGCGCAGATTATCGGCAACTTCTTTAGGTGTTTTGCCAAATAACCTCCAGCTACCGGTAATATCCAGCCAGCTTTCATCAATACCAAAAGGCTCTACAAGATCAGTATATGTTTGGTATATTTCGTTTAATATAAGGTAATATTTTTCGTATTCTTTACGGTGAGGTGGAAGCAAAACCAAATCCGGACACTTTTTTACAGCTTGCCACACAGCTTCGGCGGTTTTGATGTTATACTTTTTAGCTACTTCATTTTTAGCCAAAATAATGCCGTGTCTGCTATCTTCACTACCACTTATTGCTACAGGTACATCCCGTAGCTTTGGGTATTTTAACAGCTCTACAGACGCATAAAAATTATTACAATCGCAATGTAAAATTACTCTGTTTTGCATTAATTTCACCTAAAAACTGATTTTTACTCCAAAAATGCCACAAAAAGTGTGTATTTGATGATACACGCCATTATGGCATTTGGCATATTATTCATATGTAAATCAGTTACCTTGTCTTAGCACTTTCATGGCACGAAGGATGAATGGCATTGTACCAAAAAGTGTATACCTAGCAATAAAATATCGTTCATCAAACTCCACAAAGCTTTGGCACAGACTGCCAAAAGCACTTTCTTCGTCAGCTAAAGCGGATAGTTGATCACTGGTATATTGAGCATCTTGTATAGATTGGTTTAAGTCGACCACGGTGCAAATAGATGGGCCACCGCTACAGTCGTGAACCTCTGAAACAAACTGCGATACACGCTTGCCAACATCACTTAACTGCAACAAAGGATCGGTGGGTGCATTGGCGTCTGTCTCAGGCTGGCTAACAGATTTTACATTTGAAGGCTCGGCTGCGTCTTCGGGGCTAGGTGTAGATGCGGGCGGAACCTGCGCAGGAGCATTCACATGCGAGTTTTGTTGTAAGGGTGGAATCATTTCGCCGGCAATACCGTGCAAATAAGAGTATTGCGAGGATAGGGCAGGTGCGCCGAAAACAGCCGGAATATATGGCTGTGTAGGATATAACGAGGGCTCGGCAAAAGTGTTTATAGGAGTATGCGAGTAAGAAAAATGTCCCGGAAACTGGGGATGCGAAGAAGGTTGCATGGTGGAAGAAGCTGGATGCGGGTAATATGGCATATCCACATGCCCGGAATAAGAACCATGCTGTTGTACAGGTGGTTGCTCGTATGTAGGAAATTGGCTAAAAGTTTGGGTATAATTTGAAGTGTGTGATGGTGTGGTTTGAACCGGTGAAGAAGGAGCTTCCTGATAAGAGGGAGCGGAACTTACAGGTGCTGCAGGTGCCGCCACGTAAGAAGAAACTGAAGAGGAAGACTCTGGAGAAGTAACATGCACAGAAAAGTTTTCGGTATGATAATCATCGGATGATATAGGATCTTGCACATCGGAGGCTTCCTCGTACAAATCCTCGGAATGATCGCCACCCACTAAAAGGCGCTGAACTTCCGCCTCGGGAAAGCGCCACTGTCCACCAATTTTACGGCCTATCAAACGCCCGCTTTTCAAATAGTTACGTATAGTACGACCGGTAACAGAAGCAAGTTCAGCCACTTCTTCAACCGTATATAGTTTTTCTATCATAAGTAAACATCCGCCTTTCCCTTAGAAAGTTATCCAAAAAGTATATTTTATCTAAATGAAGAAGTTGAAATTACATAAGCTGGCCCACAAAGCACAAATTCTTGTGGTGAAATCCGATATTGGTATAAAATACACACAAGTTCCTGTGTTGAAAGGGCAAAACATGTTGTGTTTTCTGCATTATTCTAGTAATTTCAGTATAACGTCACACTTTCATAAAGGCAAGGGAAAAGCAAACATTTGCATGCATTTTCCTAACATTTCATATATTCTTGGTACGTGAAATGATGGCAGGATTAAGATGAGGTGCAGGCATCATTTTAGCAATGCAAGCCTTTATTGGGATGTCCATTTGCGAGAACATTTCCTCGTGTTCAGTGCGGATATTCCAGCTGGGCTCGTTTTCATGCAAGTGACGGCTTTGCCAAATCACAGAAAACCCCGTGTATTCAAAGTATCGCAAGCTGTCATCAAAAAGCGCATCATCGTCTGTTTTGAACCATATTTCAGCACCATCAGATAGGAAGTTTCGATATTTAATAAGCTGGCGTGGATGGGTAAGGCGATGTTTTATATCTTTGTTTTTATACCACGGGTTGCAAAAATTTATATATATTCTAGAAAAATTATCATTTTCATCGAATATAGTATCCATTCGCTCGATATCTTGGCTAGTGATAGCGATATTGTCTATGGGATGGCTTTGGGCTTGGTAGGCCTTTTCGATAGCGCGCTTAGCTACCACAAGCACTTCGCTTTTAATGTCGATACCAATAAAGTTATACGCAGAATCGCGAAGGCCCAGCTGGGCCAGAAATCCACCCTTGCCACAGCCAAGCTCTAGGCACAGTGGCTTTTCAGGACTGACGAAAAACTCGGCCCATTTACCTTTGTTTTGTGAGGGAACATCAACATAATATGGCCAAGCAGCAAGCTCGGGTCTGGCATATGGTTTGTGACGCATTCGCATAATAAAGGTCTCCTTAAAACTGTTATGATATTTTTCACATGATGATGCGTAAAAAAGGTGGAAGGAAAGAGGTCTTTGAGGTATAATATCAAATATATAAGATATTATAAATGAGAAGTATATATAAAAGCAAAATATAATATAAATAAGCTACAATAAGGGAATGGGAAAATAATGAGAAAATATGTGAGCAGTATTTTTTGTATTTTGGTTTGTGTAAGTCTACTTTGTGGATGTTTGCCTAGTTCTTCACAGCCACAAAATCAAAATGAAACGTTTGCATCGATATCACAGGCTACAGATGATACCCAAACACCACAGGAAAGCACAGACAAAACTGTAAACATAACCCTGCCACAAAACATGGCGGCTTTTGGAATATTACTTGAACAACTGGGTGCAGAAGATGGCACACAGGTTATTGTGAACACAATTGATGGCAGTGGATATGCCTTAGCCACAAAAGCTACAATGGTCACAGATAATGCCCCGGATATTTTCTGGGTTGAAAATGATGATGATGCACAGACAATAGGTGGTAGTGATGCGCTAGCAAGCATGGATGAAAATACAGTTTCGCCGCTTTTGGCAGGGGTGGCACAGCTTATGCCTAAGGCGGAGTATATTTTAGAAGAAGATGAAGTATATGGATTGTCTTTAGGTGCTGTGGCCGAGGGATACCTTGTAAACATAGAGGTGTTGGCGGCGCTACTTGGTGCGGACAATGCTAATATACTGTTGCAAGACCTGGAAAACTGTAGTTTTGAACAGTTTGAATTTATGATTAAAGGACTTGAGCTATATTTGACACAGCCGGGACGAATGAGGCTGCCGATAGGAAGCAATCAATATCAAACACCGGACTATCGGCCGACATTGGCTCGGTCGTCACGTGGGGTTTTTGGCGTCGCAGATGATGAGGGAGAAGATCTGGTGCAGGAGGTATTGCCGGCAACGTTGCATATAGCCGGTGAAATGGCTAACGATGAAACTGAACTTACCATAAAGCAAGAAGTCATAGACAAAGTACTTATGTCTTTGTTGACAATAATGGATATGGAAACAATGCACATGGGACGAGTCGAGGGTGCGATGCGGCGTGGTGAAGATTATGTTTTACTGGATATCGCAAACTCAAACGAAGATGCTATAGAGCAATTTGCACAGGGCGCATCATTGTTTTTACGTGCAGATACACGCACAGGTTTCCAGCTGGAAGAGCAATATCCGCACCTAAAAGACAAGCTGGCCCTAGTACCCATCAAGTTTCCTTTATCATACGACGAGGAAGAAGAGGAATTGTCCGAAGATGAGATAGCAGAAGACGAGGATGATGAAAAAACAGAAGAGGAACTAGAGGAAGAACTAGAGGAAGAAGAACGAATTGCCGCCGAGGCGGAAGAAGAAAAGCAAACTTTTGAAATGTATAGCACACAGTTTTGGCCCTCAAACGGAGGATATTTATGTCTTAGCAATCAAGGTGCACAAAACACTGCGGCGCAAAATCTGCTGTTGAGGCTGTTTACCACACAGCAAGGAATAGATGGGATAAAAGAAACACTGTATCTGCAACCTTTTGTAGAGATATATCCAAGCACGCTACTAAGTAATCAGGTACTGGAAATTCATACAGACGCAGAAGCTATAAGAGAGTTTCAAGACAGCGATACCTTGCAAAGAGCTCAAGAGGAGATTGGTGATTATATAATAACAGAGCTGATGGATAAGACTGAGTGGGATGAAGAAGACTATAATAATTTCATCGATATGGCCGGTGCCGAAGTGGGTATTCTGGTAGATGTTGGGCCAGAGGAAGAGTAAATCTAATATATAGTAGTAGACAATAATATAAAGCCTCCCTGTTTTTTAAAGCAAGTATATGCTTTCAGCAGGGGGGCTTTTTTATGAACTTAAAAGGCAGAATTTGCAAAAAATATATTAATTTGCCACAAAATAGGCTACAAACTGCTCAAAGCAGTTAGCGTGATATCAGAAGCAGTTTTTGCATAGGCAACTATATCAAATTCGGGTGTGTTTTCTTTTGTGCGCAAATATTCGATATCAACTTCGCAATCGTCGCTCATGGCGCGAACCACCACAAAAGGAATGTTGTTGCGCATGGCCACCTGAGCCAAGGCTGCACCTTCCATCTCAACACAAAGAGGATCACAACTATTTTTGATAGATGTTTTGATATTGATATCGCAAATAAATTTATCACCGGTGGCAATACGCCCCACACGATAAGTGATGGAAAGCTTGCGGCAAGCGTCTTCCATTACTTTTATCAAGGAAGCATCGCTGGGATAAACGGTGGTGAAGGGAGCACTTTGTATTATCATGCTGTCTTCACTGTCGTGATGAACCAGTTCGTTTGCAATAACTACATCGCCAACGGTGATTTCACTGCACATATTTCCGGCAATTCCCGAAAAGATAAGCATTTGTACTTCGTAACGTGTGATGAGTACTTGTGTGGTGGAAGCGGCATTCACCTTGCCCATGCCGGCACAGCACACCACTATTTTTTTGTCGGCGTAATAGCCTATGTGATATTCCACACCTGCGTATGTTTCACAGTTTACGTCACTTAAAGCAGATACTACATGTGAAATTTCTTCAGGTAAAGCACCTAATATACCAATAGTTTTCATAATATCCTCTTTTCATGGCTATAATTTGGCAAATTAAACATTGAAACGGAAAAGCACTACATCTCCGTCACGCATAACATATTCTTTACCTTCGCTTTTTACAAGGCCTTTTTCTTTTGCAGAGGCCATGCTACCACACTCTATTAAATCAGAAAAAGCCACTACTTCGGCACGAATAAACCCACGCTCAAAGTCGGAGTGGATTTTACCTGCGGCGCCGGGTGCTTTAGTGCCTTTTTCAATAGTCCATGCACGCACTTCGGGCTCGCCTGCTGTCAGGTAGCTGATAAGGCCCAAAAGAGTATAGCCTTCGGTGATAAGTGTCTCAAGGCCTGAAGATTGCAAGCCCAACTCTGCTAAAAACTCTTCGCGTTCACTTGCGCTCATGCCGGCCAAATCTTCTTCAATTTTGGCGCAGATGGGAAGTACGGCGGCATGCTGCTCTTTTGCGATTTTCTGCACGATAGGATAATGTGGGTTTTCAGCGACGCCTGCAAGCAAATCGTCTTCTGATAAGTTTGCTGCATATATAATAGGTTTTGCCGATAAAAGAGGCATGTCGGCCAAAAGCTCTGCAGCAGCGTCTGTATCCTGTGCGAAAGTGCGCGCGGTGTTTCCTTCGTTTAGGTGGGCTAGAAGATCCTTCAGTATTTCGGATTGTGCGGCTAATGTTTTGTCGCCGGTTTTCACCAGCTTTGCTGTTTTATCTGTGCGACGTTCCACAATTTCAAGATCAGACAAAATCAGCTCAGTTTCAATAGTTTGCACATCACGCTCGGGATTAACATCACCGTCCACATGGGTGATATCGCTACTTTCAAAACAACGAACCACGTGGATGATAGCATCCACTTCACGGATATGAGATAAAAATCTGTTGCCCAAGCCTTCGCCTTTGCTAGCGCCCTTCACAAGGCCTGCAATATCAACAAACTCTATGGTGGCGGGTGTCACTTTTTTGGGTTGAAACATCTCAGTTAAAGCGTCAAGCCGTTTGTCCGGCACAGGCACAATACCCACATTCGGGTCAATAGTGCAAAAAGGATAATTGGCGCTTTGTGCGCCTGCGTTTGTCAATGCATTAAATAATGTACTTTTACCTACATTGGGTAGACCTACAATACCCAGCTTCATGTGAACTCCTTCATAATAAATCATGCAAATGATAGTATTTTTACTGTGTGGCTAAGCACACTATAATTTAGTATATCGTAAAAAAGGCAAGGTTTCAATGGTTATAATGTGAATGGATATTTTTACATTGCCAAAAAAACTGTCGGCTAAAAAGCCGACAGCGTGGAAAGCATCCCATGAATAATATTACCTGTTTTTAGCAAGGAAGAAAACAGCCATTGTTCCGGGGCCGGCGTGGCTACCGATAACAGGGCCAACGGTTGAGATATAAATTTCTTTAGTGGAAAAACGTTGTTTGATTTCGTCGGCAACAAATTGTGCATCTTCTAAGCAATCACCGTGTGAGATAAAAATAGGTTGGTTTTGTGGGTCGACAGCATCATTTTCAATGTGGCCGATAAGTGAAAGCAGGCTTTGTTTGCGTCCACGTATTTTTTCAAGAGCTACAAGGCGTCCCTCGTCATTTACATGCAGCAAAGGCTTTATGTGTAGCATAGTGCCCACAAATGCGGCAGTACTGGACAAGCGTCCACCGCGTTTTAGGAAGTTCAGATCGTCCACGGTGAAGTAATGTGCTATTTTCAGTTTATTATCCTCTACCCATGCAGCTACTTCTTCCATGCTTTTGCCATCTTTTTTTTGCTGCACAGCATAATGTATGATGAGGCCTTGGCCAAGACTGGCACAAAGTGTATCCACAACCATGATTTTTCTATCGGGAAACTCTTCTGAAAGTTCTTCGGCGGCAAGGCGTCCACTGTTCATTGTGCCGGACAAACCGGATGAAAAAGCAAGATATAATATATCCATACCTTTTTTCAGTAAAGGACGGAAAGTAGCGGTGAAGTCTGCCACATTTACTTGACTGGTGGTGGAAGACACGCCACTACGAAGCTTTGCATAAAAATCTGCCAGGCTGATATCACGCTCGTCAGGCCAGTTGGCATAGTCGATATCGCTATCAGTCATTTTAAAAGTAAGAGGCTGTATCTTCAGTCCCCAATCAAAAATAAGTTCCATACCTAAATCTGCAGAAGAGTCGGTAAAAATAATGTAATCATTCACAATAAAATCCTCCATAATTAAAGTCGATATACAATTAAATAAAATTCAAAACTTAAATAATAAGCCTAGATTTTGCTCGGCCTATATTATAACAGGTAGTATGTAAAATATCCAGTGAAAATTTTGTACAAAATGAATATATTAATCAAACAGCTATTCCAAATCACCGCTGAGACACATGATGGCCGAAAGTACAGCGGCAGGTGCTGTTTCACAGCGCAATATGCGTGGGCCCAGACCTATAGTGGTGCATCCTGCCTGTGTGGCCATTTGTGCTTCGTTTGAAGAAAAGCCGCCTTCGGGACCGGTGATGATGGCAATACGCCCCACATTATGCATAGCTTTTCGTAGGGATGTTCCGCCCTCTTCATAGCAAAATAAAGTACATTCAAACTCGCCGGTTTTTTGCAATACTTCCTCAAAAGTTAAAGGAGGGTGCACAACCGGTAGAACACCACGTCCACTTTGTTTTGCCGCTTCGGTAGCAATCCTTTGCCAGCGCTGAGTTTTCTTTTCCGGCTGATGAGGCTTTGCCACGGTGTGTTCACTTTCAAATGTCCATATGCTGGCAGCGCCCAGCTCCACGCTTTTTTGTATTGCATAATCCATGCGCTCGCCCTTGGCCAGGCCGATAAAAACTTCGGCGTGTAGGTGAGGCTCGGACGTTGTTTGAAAGCTACGTAAAATACGCAAGGTCACAACACCATCTTCGGTAGAGCTAACCTGCGCATCGTAATCTTGCCCAATTCCATCACATAAGAGCACATCGTCACCGACGCGTGCACGTAAAACTTTACACAGATGCTGTGCCTCTTCATCACGTAAATAGGCAACATCATCTACAATGTCTGTTGTAAAATAGCGATGTGGCATTATATTCTCCTATTACTAAAAACAACTCAAAGTATAAATGCGCAAAAAATATACAAAAAGGATGCAGATTTCTCAGGTGGATTTCCTGCACACAAGGGCAACCCATCCATTTTTTTGATGTGACTCGCAAACTGTCAATCCGATTTTTTCAAGAGCAGACGCAACTTCATGTTCGCGATCGTCAATAATACCACTGGCGATGAAAACACCATCTGGTGTTAATAAATCAGGAACACCGGGTGAAAGGCGAATGATAGCATCTGCAACAATGTTTGCTAAAACTATATCGTATACACCGTTTGCTTTTTGCGCCAAGTCGCCACAATCTACAATAAAGCGAGAAGAAACGTTGTTTCTTTGTGCGTTTTCAGTAGCTGTGCGCACTGCTATGGGGTCTATATCTATACCTTGGGCACTGTCTGCACCCAATAGCAAAGCTGCCACGGCTAATATCCCGCTACCACAACCGATGTCTAGCACACGCTCGCCACCGCCTATGCTACGGTCCAAAAACTCAAGACACAAAGCGGTGGTCTCGTGAGTTCCTGTGCCAAAAGCCATACCAGGATCAAGATGCAACATACAACGCTCGGGATTTGTGTAATTTTCCCAGCTGGGCACCACCACCAATCTTTTGCCTATCTCGGTGGCGTGATAATATTGTTTCCAGCTGTTTTCCCAGTCTTCGGGCTTTACCCCTTTTGTATCAAGGCGATATTCTGAAAGTCCGGCGGCAAGTAGTTTTGCTCTTAACTGTTCGCTAAATGCAGCGGTTTCAGATTTCTCTACATACAAGTGGATAACAACTTCATCACGTGGTTTTTGCAGTAAATCTTCTTCAATCAAATCAATATGTGCAATATCCCACACAGTATCTTCCATGTCGGCATAGTCTTCCACGTAAAGACCACCCTCACACACGGCGGTGGATACCTCTAAGGCAGTGTCAGACACACCACGATTTATTGTTAATATAAACTCTGTATACTCCACAAAGCACCTCTTTTATTTTTTGGCGGGGATATTTTCATCTTTGACGGCAGACGTATCTAGCGTAGTGCACATAGGATTCACATTATTGTTGAAACAGCACCATCCTAAAATTAGCGGCACACATATTATGGCCGGCCAAGCATACCGAAACTCTGCATAAACAGGTGAGGCAAGACAGGTGAGCCATACAACAAAGGCAGGAACAACTCCTAAAAGTTTATAATAACTTTTTTTATACAAAATGTAAAGAAATGCTGTTAGCAAAATCCAGAAATAAAAGCCTATGCTGTAAAACATGCTAAGTACGGGTACGTTGCGTGCGTATGCTAATGTTAAAAGTACATCGTCATGCAGCTGAGATAAAGGCTGGGTGTATTTTTCCGTCATAGTGTCCATCTCTGCCACAGCGGTGGTGGTTTCGGCAAGCTCGGCAGGGTAGGTGTTGTATGCAAAAATCCAGTGTTGCACATCGGGGTACCAATATCCAAGTGTTTGATGTAATGTGGCCAATATATATTCACGTGGGCTGCCAAGGCCTATTCGTAACCATAATTGGGCGT
This sequence comes from uncultured Oscillospiraceae bacterium, assembly GCA_964367945.1. Classification (GTDB taxonomy): domain Bacteria; phylum Bacillota; class Clostridia; order Oscillospirales; family Ruminococcaceae; genus JAAYCI01. The sequence continues at coordinate 42,214 of CAYIZZ010000003.1, forward strand.
ATTTCATAGGATCCGCCAGGAACGTTTCGGTGTCAAACACGCTTTTAACACCATCAGAAATGATATTGCTGTACCGCTCGGGTAGCTCGTCATATGGAAGAACAGTGTCTATCAAAGCTTTGTCGTCATCGCTTATACTGTTAGGGTCTTGCGACACCACACGGGATATTTGCATCAAAGGAAGGCTGAGTGCTTCACGCATATCTCCTGAAGAAACGCCCATGGCAGAATAAAGTGGTCCAGTGATAAGGCTGTTTGCCAGCACAGTAGCCAGTAAAAAAGCACCTAGACGTATACGAAGACCTTTTTGTGTGATTAAAAGAACGGCTAAAGTAAGAAAAGCTATGTAAAAGCCATTGTTTTTGGATATCAAAAGGCCTAAAATGCTAAAAATAAACAAAGTGATTTGCTTTGGCGACTTGAAAAATTCTGCTTTTTTTTGGGATAGCTCGATGATGCAAAGTACAAACAATAAAGTGAAGTTTGCCAGCCAAATATCTTTCCAAAGCGTAACAACATAAAAACCCATCAGAGGCAAAACACCATAAAAAAGAAGAGCGGCCACACAAAAGCTTTTATGAATATTAAGGCGTGACATGGTGCGTAAAACAAAAGTGATAAGTAAAGATGTCAGCAATAACTGTAGTCCGCTTGCGATTGCAACTCCGGCTGAATATGTGCCGAATAGCCATTCACCCAGTTGCATGGAAGCACCGATGAAAGCAGTGTGCAGTGGTGGATGGTGTGCGGTAAAGTCAACTAGGCCAAACCACGTTTCGATTTGGATAAAAACATCCAAGCTAACAAGTCCCGGAAAGCTTAAAATATAATAAGGTGACCATAAAACGATTGTTAAAAGAAATAAGCATAAAAAAGAATGTTTTTTGGTACCAAATAAAAACCGAATGATTTTTTGAAACTTTGAGGAAGATAACTCTGTAGCAGGTTTTTTGCTATGGTTATCCAGCCACACAAAAATATAGTTTAGAATCATAAAAAAGAAAACAGTAAACCCGGGGAGCATTAAAAACACATGTGTGAATCCACCACCACCTGTCATCATGGCGCCCAGTGCGGTGCATGTTCCCAGTAGTAATCCACCTACAATGCATACATAAAATCTGCGTTTTTCAAGATGCTTTGAGGTATTAAGATAAAGCTTGTATAAAATAAAAAATAAAATAAGGGATGAAAAACTGTTTCCGTGTAAAAATAAGGGCGAGCCGGGATACCATGTAAGGGAAAAAGTGCTGATAAAGGCTAAAATTGAAATTAATACCTTTTTGTGTATAGATTTTTGTGCCGCTTTTTCCATGATGGGTACCTGCCTGTTTAAATCTTATTTTACGGAAGAGTGACTATGAGAGCTTTCTTGCATATTGCTTAGCAGTTCAAATAACTGACGATGTTTTTTGCTTACAGAATCGAGCTGTATTCCTGTGGTAATGCTAAGAATAGACAGCATCAAAAACACGCCTGCGGCAATAAGAGAAGGAAATTTTGGAACAAGGCCTGTTTGGATATAATCAATAAGTACCGGAACAAAAAATATAACACCTATTGCAATAAAGAAAAGTGCAAATAGCCCAAAAAATGCCAAGGGCTTATACTCACGATAAAGATTGAATATTTTCATAAGCACTTTTATACCATCGGAGATGGTGGATAGTTTCGATACACTACCCTCAGGCCTGTCTGAATATCCCACCGGAACCGAGATGATTTTTTGGTTTTTGTCAAGTGCATGGATGCTCATTTCAGTTTCTATCTCAAAGCCACGGCTAGCAACGGGGCAAGTTTTGACAAAACTGCGTGAAAATGCACGGTATCCGGTCATGATATCCTGCACATCACTGTTAAAAAGGCTGTTTATCGCCCAGCGAACCACTTTGTTTCCGCTGTTGTGAAACATACGCTTGTTTTCAGTGAAATATGTGGAATTTAGCCTGTCTCCTATCACCATGTCGTAGCCGTCTTCTTGCACAAGACGCACCATTTCGACAGCTTGCTCCACTGAATATGTATCATCACCGTCTACCATTACATAGCAATCAGCCTCAATGTCACGAAACATTGTACGGATAACGTTTCCTTTGCCTTGGCGCTGCTCATACCTTACAATGGCGCCTGCCTGCCGGGCTAAATCATCAGTACCGTCAGAAGAGTTGTTATCATAAACATATATATCTGCCGCTGGTAAAGTGGCTTTGAAATCGCTCACCACTTTTTGTATAGTAATGCTTTCGTTGTAGCAGGGAATCAGCACCGCAACTTTTCCCATAGTATTCTCTCCTCTAATTTGAACTATTTAGAAAATATAAAATATTGCCTAAATTACACACCAAAATTATTATTTACTGTTTGTTATTTTATCATAGATAAAAGATATACACAATGCCGCAAAAGCTATTAAAAATAAAAGTTCGCCTTAAAAAACGCATTTTCTAAGGCGAAGCAGTTTAACTATCTATATGCTGTTATTATTCGGCAGTTACAAGACGCATGGTATCTTGTGCTATCATCAGCTCTTCATTGGTGGGAATAACTAATGCACGTGCACGAGAGGTATCCTCGGCAAAGTCAAACTCGCCTGTGCCGGTCATATTCTTTTCGTCGTCATAATGCAGACCCAAGAACTCAAGGCCACGAGTGGTATATTTACGAACACGTTTAGAGTTTTCTCCGATGCCACCGGTGAATACCACACAGTCAAGACCATTCATTGCGGCCGAGTATGAACCGATATGTTTTTTGATTTCATAAAACAGCATGCTGTGAACCAAAGCGGCACGGGCATGGCCGTTGATGGCAGCTGTTTCTATATCACGGTTGTCGCTGGAAAGCCCGGAAACACCAAGCATGCCGGATTTTTTGTTTAAGATATCATTTACTTCGGCAGGAGATATATTCAGCTTTTCTTGTAAGAATGTAACAACCGAGGGATCTACATCGCCTGAGCGAGTGCCCATCAATATGCCGGCTAGCGGAGTAAGACCCATCGTGGTGTCGATGGAAACGCCTCTGTTTACTGCGCAAAGTGAAGAACCGTTGCCTAAATGGCATGTGACTATTTTAAGTTGCTCTATAGGCAAGCCTAGGAATCTAGCGGCGCGCAAGCTGACATATTTGTGGCTGGTGCCATGGAAACCATAACGGCGCACACCGTATTGCTCATAATATTCATATGGCACGGGATATACATAAGCAGTTGGGGGTAATGTTTGATGGAATGCAGTATCAAAAACAGCAATTTGAGGCACGTTTTCGCCAAACACTTTTTGCGCACTGCGGATACCAACCACTTGTGGTGGGTTATGAAGCGGCGCCAAAGCGGAAAGCTCGTCAATAGCTTGTATGGATTTTTCGGTCAAAATAACAGAATCGGCAAACTTTTCACCACCATGTACAACACGATGACCAACAGCTGCAATTTCACTTTTTTCTTTCAACACAGCGCCTTCGCCCTCTGTCATCAGCTCAAGCATTTTAGCAAAAGCTTCTGCATGGGTATCCAGGGGCTCGTCTACCTGCCAAGATTTGTCGCCTACTTTATGAACAACATTAGCACCTTCGATGCCGATGCGTTCACATAGACCTTTGCACATTACATCTTCTGTTGTCATATCAATGAGCTGATATTTCAGTGAAGAAGAGCCGCAGTTAATGACCAAAATTTTCATATAATAGTTCCTCCGTTTCCCTGTGGGAAAATTTTATTGACGAGCATATTCTGAATACAAAAAGGAATACTTGGATTATGTATGGAATTATTATATAATAGGAAAAAATACTTTTCAAGCAATGCAGGCAAAGAGTTTTATAAATAGTATAAATTTATAGATGAGAGGTATCTGTATGATAGAGCTTTTTGAGACAAAGCCGGAACATATAATGATGGAACAAAATAGCCTGCATACAGAGAAAGAACCTATAACAGCAGGCATTGTGGCCGAGTATAATCCTTTTCACAAAGGACATGCATGGCAGGTGAATCGTCTTCGTGAAGGCGGTGTGGATTTTGTGGTTTGCGTGATGAGCGGTTCGTTTGTACAGCGGGCTGAAGCCGCATATCTTCCCACAAATGTGCGAGCACAAGCAGCTTTAGCAGGTGGAGTGGATTTAGTTTTACGATTGCCCGTGCCGTATGCCACTGCTTCGGCAGAGGGATTTGCCAGAGGCGCCGTGGGACTTTTGAGTGCACTTGGGTGTGTGGATATATTGTCATTTGGTGCAGAATGTGACAGCAAAGATCAGCTGGAAGATATAGCCAGTGTACTTATTTCAGAGGAGTTTTCGCCACTATTAAAAGCAGAGCTTGCCAAAGGGGTATCTTTTGCTACGGCGCGTGCCGCAGCTGTCGAGGCCATCATACCCGGCAGTGCAGAGGTTTTGCGCTCGCCAAACAATATTTTGGGGATAGAGTATATCAAAGCTTTGCTGGATGAAGTACCTTATGCCTTGCGTATGGCTATGCCGCCTGATATACAGTGGCAGGTAATAGATGGACTTTTTGGCAACAGCACAGATAGAGAACGTTTGTTTCCACTGCCCGTAGCAATGCCGTTACCTCGAGTGGGCGCAGCGCATGACGGTGAGCCAAGATCCGGATATGCCTCTGCGTCGTGGCTAAGGAAAATGGCAATGGGAAAAAATGTGGAAGAATGGGAAACATGGGTGAGTGAAGCATGTATGCCTCTTTATAAAAAAGCACAAAAGGATGGCATGGTGCTGGATTATAATAGATACGAAATGGCTGTCATGAGCCGGTTGCGTGGTAAAAAAGCAAGTGAGTTTGCAAAATATCCCGGAGCAGGTGAGGGGCTTGAATCGCGGATGGAACAAGCTGTGAATAACGCCACCAACCTAACAGAGCTTTTTGATATGGCAAAAAGTAAACGCTTTACCCATTCAAGGGTGAGACGTCTGGCGGTTTCAGCAATGTTGGGACTTCCAATACACACACCGGTCATATCTCCGTTTGCCCATATACTGGCCGCAAATGGGAGAGGGTTGGCACTATTAAAAAGAATAAAACAAAATACGATGATTCCGGTGTCTACATCTTTAGCAAAATTGGCAAAAACTAGTACGGTGGCAAAAGATATGATACAATGGGAGGCGTCTGCCGAAGATTTACATGCGTTGTGTTTGCAGAAACCCAGACGTGGTGGTGGTGCATATACTCAACCTGCGGCCATTCAAGGTAAATCCGGCTTACTTCCTTTCTTTACAAAAACAAAACAGTGAGGCATATATGCACAGCATCAAACCGTCCGTGAAAATTACCACCCCTATTTTACTCATCACTGTGATCTTAGCTATGGTGATGATTATCACCAGTGTGGTACTACGTATCCCAAAAGATGAATATATTTATGTAAACCAAGACGCGCCATGGCATGTGTTGCACACAATGCATTCATATGACAACATACCGGTTTCTGAACATTTGTTCTTACCGCTGGTAACGGCGGATGATGACGCAAGAGGTTTAATATGGGGTGCCACAGTAGAAAGTGAAACAGGAGTATTTTACTACACTTCATTTTGGCCATCGGGCTTTTTTGTGGCATGGGCATTCGCTAATATATTTGGATTGCCGTATGTGCCGTCTACACTATATATATTAAACAGCATTTTATATATATCTTGCGCCATACTTGCCGCCGCAGTGATGGTGAAATTAATGCGTGGGATACTTCATCCTTGCTTTGTGGTGCTGAGCACGATAGCGCTATATTGTTTTCAGCCGGAAGTCATGCAAAGTCAAGGTGCGATATATTGGCATCAAAGCCTTACTCAGGTGATATTACTTTTACAACTTTTTTTCTTTACACAGTTTTCAAAAAAGGGTGGCAAAATAGGATTTTACATCTGTTGCTTTATAGCGCCGCTGTGTGAGTGGAGTGGGCACGTTGCAAATGTGGGTTATGCCTTACTATTTTTAGTGTGGAGTGGATTTGATGAAGAAAAACGTAGTTTTAAGCAGCGATTTATGCTGGCGTTTGGGATAGGCCTTACATATATTACGTCAGTGGGACTTACGGTGTTCCACTATACACGTAGGATAGCTTTATCAGATCTTTTTGGTGCGCTGGGCCTTTCATATTCAGTGCGTGGAGACTCTGACTGGGATCCTTTATTGCAATACTTTGTTATGTTGTTTCGCAGCCATCGTCCTTTATGGACTATTGTTGGCATCATATTTATAGCAGTGCTTATTTTACCAAAGGCAAGGAAAGCATTGATAGGCATGATAAAAAAGTTTTGGCCATGGGCCTTTGTGATGGCGTTCCCAATGCTTGAAAACTTTGTGTTACGCCAACATGCGGTGGAATACACTTACGACCGCATGAAAGTAGTTGTGTCGCTGATTTTGATATTTTTGTTATTATGCGCTTGTATTAAAGAGCAGATTCAAAATACTAAAAAACAGCAAATAGCAGCTGTGTGCACAATAGGTGTGTGTATGGTTGTTGGTGCATCGCAATTGTGGCAGTATTTACAGGTACCTAATTATTATGTAGCGATAGAAGAAAAAGTGGATGCAAACGGAACCATGACGCAAAATGACTATTTAGTATATAATCAGCTTTTGGCAGATAGGATATTGTCCATGTACCCAAGAGAAGATAGCTTTTATGGTATGGGTCTGCAGGTGAGAGGCTACACCAACATTTTATGGCAGGGTGGTTTAATGGAGATGGTAGACATCGATCAAACTATCGAAGAAGGCATGGCACGTGGAAAAAGATATATCATTTTTCTGAAAGTCGGCGGTGGAGTGTCCAGTACATATAGGTTTATAGATGCTACAGTGTATGACACACAAACAGGTGAATACATCGTACACGACCCGTGGAATGATTATGAATATGTACCCGAGGAAGAATCGGCTTAAAACTTTTTAGAGTAACTTAAAATAAAAAATGCCCCGGATGAAGATAATGAAATTATCAATCATCACGGGGTATTTTTCTTTATACATATATATAGTATAGATTTTATTATATTAATATACTTTAATGTACTATTTGCTGTAGCCCAACTTTTCCAGAGCTTTGCGTAAAGGTTTGCAAACAAATAATGCGGATGCTCCCGAGATGACAGCTTCCAATAAACCGTTTACACTTAAAGTAGTAAGTAGAATAGTGCTCATTGCGATTCCAACAATGGATGAGTATGCATCGCCAAAAAAGATCCAAATGCCACCCAGCACACCAATGGTGTTTACAAGGCTACCTGTGGCGCCTGCAATAACATAACGTATAAAGTCTAGTTTTTGGGGTAGCTTTTTCATTAAAAGGAAAATAGTGCCTGTAACAGTACCTATAAGTATGCGAGGTAAGAAACAAATCAACAAACTACCAAAGTTGCCTTGATTTTCACCTATAGAGTAAAAAGGAGTAAATACAAAAGCAATTACTGCCGAAGAGGGTGGTGGCATGAATGTCCAAACGATGAAACTGAACAATCCAAAAAAGAAACCCATCAAGCTACCTGCGGCAGGTCCCAGCAAAATAGCGGTTAAAATCACGGGTATCATTCCCAGTGTGGCAACAATAGGCCCAATGGGCAAAGATCCCAAAGCGGTGAAGCAAAAAAGAGCTTCAATGGCAAGTAAAATAGAAAATTGTGCTATAAAGCGTGTTTTATTCTGTACATTCATTAGTTCAATACTCCTTACAATAAGTCATTTACGGTGTTTATAATATCATAATATATAGTGAAACACAAGGACACACACGGCAAGGTGGTAAAAAACAGGGATAAATGTGTTGACAAATAGGGATTATGCCCCTATAATTAAAACTCGTTGCTAGTACTTCAGCAGCGAAGCACAGCGGAACGGACGTCAACACCGAAAAAGAAGTTTGAAAAAATTTCAAAAAAGGTATTGACAAAGGGAAGAAGATGTAGTAGAATTAGTTCTTGTCGCCGCCGGTATCGAGAGAAACGCGGGGGAGACGAAAGAGAACGAAATGGACCTTGAAAATTAAACAATATTTAGAAGCTTGAAGGACCCTTAGGGCACGTACGAAAGTATCGTGCCGGGTGCATCGCAAGATGCATCCAGCCAAGTATAAACTTGGCGAAACAAATTCCTTAAGCAAAGTAATTCATGACGCATAGCGTCGGAATG
>CAYIZZ010000004.1:0-48102 GCA_964367945.1 uncultured Oscillospiraceae bacterium
TATTTTATCCAAGGTGTGCAGTACACCTTGTTGCTTTCTGTTGGTGCCGTTTTGTTGGCCGTGATACCGGCACTATTGCTGGCACTGATGCGCCTCAGCAAAAGCCGCATCATACGTAGCCTTGCCGGAATATACATTGCCATATTCCGCTCTACTCCACTTTTAGTGCAACTGGCCATTATCTATCTCGGTGTGTTTTATTTCATCCGAATTCCCACTGTGATTATTTTTGGGTTTGTGGATATATCCCGTTTTATCCCAGGCATAGTAGCCCTGGCGCTGAATAGTGCCGCATATGTAGCTGAAATTATGCGTGCGGGTATTTTGGCAGTGGATGCCGGCCAAACAGAAGCCGCGCGCAGTCTTGGGCTTTCTTCGTTTAAGACTATGCAGCTGGTGGTACTTCCGCAGGCTATCAAAAATATATTGCCCGCACTTGCCAACGAAATGATCACCATGGTGAAAGAGTCTTCTATTTGTTCCACCTATGGTATGGCCGAGCTTATGTGGGCGGCACGAACGGTATCTGGCAGTACATTTATATCAGTGGGACCATTGGTATTGATCGCCATGATTTACTTCTGTATCAATTTCCCGGCCGGTAAAGCTATTGAGGCCATCGAAAGGAGGATGCGTCGTGGCGACAAATGAGCATTTGATTCAAGTGTGTAATGTTTCAAAGCATTATAATAAAGGCGCTGTGGTGGCACTGGACAACTGTTCCACCAACATCGACAAAGGTGAAGTGGTTTCCATCATCGGACCATCAGGTTCCGGTAAAAGCACTCTTCTTCGCTGTTTAAACCTTCTTGAAGTGCCCGATGGAGGTCACATCCTTTTCAATGGCGTTGATATTTTAGACAAAAATGTAAATATCGACATGCACAGACGTAATATGGGTATGGTGTTTCAGCATTTCAACTTGTTTCCGCATATGAATGTGCTTCAAAACATCACCCTTGCGCCGATAAAACTGGGCCTGAAAACTAAAGAAGAAGCGGTTGCAAAAGCCGAGGAACTACTTAAGCGTATCAACCTTTCTGATAAGGCTCTTGAGTATCCTTCCATGCTTTCCGGTGGCCAAAAACAGCGTATTGCCATCATCAGAGCACTGGCAATGGAACCACGTGTGATGTTGTTTGACGAGCCTACATCGGCACTTGATCCTGAAATGGTGGGCGAGGTACTTGATCTTATGAAATCACTTGCCAAAGATGGTATGACCATGGCTGTTGTAACCCACGAAATGGGCTTTGCACGTGAGGTAGCGCATAGAGTAGTGTTTATGGACGAGGGTAAAATCTTGGAAGAAAACACACCGCATGAACTCTTTGAAAACCCCACACAACAACGCACTAAAGACTTTTTAGCAAAACTAATTTAATATACAAAAAATCACCCCTGGATGACTGCTTTTTTCACTGCAGTTACCGGGGGTGTTTTTTATTTTACACTATATTTGTAGGCTACATTTTTATCGATGTGATAGCTCCATAAAGTTGCTTAAACTTTTCATAGCCTGTTTGGTATTTTTTCACCGCTTCAGGGTTTGGATAAATAGTGTCTGTCACCTTTACAATAGCCCGTGCACATTCTTCTGTATCTTTATATGCGCCACACCCAACAGCGGCAAGCATGGCCGCGCCAAGTCCCGGGCCTTCCTCCGCCGCAATGGTCTCAACCGGTAGATTCATGATATCGGCTACCATCTGACGCCAAACGGGGCTTTTTGCTCCACCGCCGCAAATCTTGGTTTTTTCCACATTTATACCCAGCTCACGAGCAATTTCTATGCTATCACGAACAGCATATGTGACACCCTCTAAAATCGCTTGTGTCATTTGTCCTCTGCTTGTTTTCATGGATAGTCCAAAAAATGCACCACGTACATCAGGATTATTATGAGGAGTTCGCTCTCCCATCAAATATGGCGCAAACAGCACTTCGTTTTCACCCGGTAGGCTAAACTCTGTTTGCAAAGAGGCGAAATCTTTTGTACCCAAGATTTCTTCACTCCACCATTTGTTGCATGAAGCGGCACTTAAAATACACCCCATCAGGTGATATCCATTATTAACATGTGCAAAAGAATGCAGTGCATGAATTTTAGGCAAAACAAAATTCTCGCTTGCTATCAGTACTGTGCCCGATGTTCCCAGTGAAATATTACAGCTACCATCCTCAACAGTACCTGTGCCCACAGCTGCCGCAGCGTTGTCTCCGGCGCCTGCCATCACCTTCACATCCTTCGATAGACCCAGGCTATCTGCCACCGAAGGAAGAAGTGTTCCCGTGCATTCACTTGATGTGAATAGTTTCGGCATCTGGCTTTCTTTCACATTACAAATTTCCAGCATTTCTTTTGACCAAACACGGTTTTTCACATCCAGCAACAACATACCGGATGCATCTGAATAGTCACAACTGTGCACACCGGTCATCTTATATGCCAAATAATCTTTCGGAAGCATTATCTTGCATATACGCTCAAAGTTTTGCGGCTCATGTTTTTGAACCCACAAAAGTTTTGGCGCAGTGAATCCGGCAAACGCAATATTTGCAGTGTATTCGGCTAGTTTTTCTTCGCCTATTTTTTCATTTAGGTATCTGGTTTCATCGCCTGTTCTGCCATCGTTCCACAAAATGGCAGGACGAATCACGTTATCATCCTTGTCCAGTATCACCAAACCATGCATCTGTCCGCCAAAGCTGATACCTGCAACGGATTTTTCATCAATCCCTGCTACCAGCTCGCTCATGCCATCTACAGTAGCTTTCCACCACTCTTGTGGCGCTTGCTCTGACCATCCTGCTTTCGGCATCATCAGCGGATAGTCGCGGCTCACAGTGTTTTCAATCACACCATCTTCACGCATCAGAACCATTTTCATCGCCGACGTACCCAAATCAACCCCAATATAGTACATCCCAAACCTCCTATGAAAGCAACTTCGAAAATTTTATAGCTAATGATGCAGTTTTACACAAACGGATTTTCTGTGGGGTAGGGCAGGCTTCTTGGCTGATTGTAAGAAATATCTGCAATGCCAAGATAGCGGAAAATATCAAAAATAGCTTTTCCGTGCCTGCCATATGCCACAGCCGCATGATGTGGATATTGCTTTTCAATCAGCACATGACGATAAAAGCGTTCCATCTCCGGTATTGCAATAATACCAATAGCGCCAAAGCTCTCTGTCGGCACGTCCAAAATAGCTCCCTGCGCAACATATGCCTTCAATGTGGTATCTGCGCTTGTTTGCAACCTATAAACTGTAACATCGCCTGCTTTCAAGTCGCCTTCCAGCGTACCACGTGAAATGTTTGGCTCACCGTCTGGCTCCAGCGCACGTTTCATGATACGTTGATAGCTCATTTTGGGATCTTTCAATAGGGAAGAACAAGTATTTCCGCAGTGGAAGCCCATAAATGTCTCGCCAATTCTAAGGTCATATTTACCACTGATGGATTTGTCGAAAATATATGCCGGAACAGAATTGTTTATATCCAGCAATGTTACCGGTGAGTCCGATACACATTGTCCGATATACTCAGACAGCGCTCCGTAAATGTCCACTTCGCATGAAATAGGTATTCCCCTACCTGTCATACGTGAGTTTATATAACATGGCACAAACCCAAACTCTGTTTGGAATGCCGGCCAGCATTTATTCGCAAAAGCAACATACTCAGAAATACCCTTGTGGCTTTCCATCCAGTCTACAAGTGTCAGCTCATACTGTGCAAGTTTTGGTAAAATCCCGGCAAACGGATTGTTTTCACCCAGTTCTTTTTCCATATCTGCCTGAATGTCCGCTATTCTGGGATCGCCACTGTGGCTGTTATATGCAGCAAGCAAATCAAGCTCGCTGTTCTCCTCCACTGCCACACCTAAGTCATATAAAGCTTTGATGGGCCCGTTACATGCCAAAAAGTCGTTTGGACGCGGCCCAAACGTGATGATTTTCAGGCCCTTCATGCCTAATATCGCTCTTGCAATCGGTACAAACTCATCCAGCTTTGCTGAAATTTCTTCGGCTGTTCCCACGGGAACGGCTGGGATGTGTGCTGTTTTCTTGCGCAAGCCCAAATTGTAGCTGCAGTTAAGCATACCGCAATATGCATCACCACGACCGTCTATCAAATCGCCATCACCTTCCGCTGCGGCCACATACATAATTGGTCCGCAAAACAAGTCGGCTATTATTGTCTCGGGTGTCTCCGGCCCAAAATTCCCAAGATATACCACCAATGCATTCACGCCGTTTTGCTTCACATCTTCAACGGCTTTTTTAGCATCAATTTCTGTTTCCACAATGATAGGACATTCGTAAAGTTCACTGCCGTAAGTATCGCAAATCACCTTGCGACGACGTTCTGTCAGGCTGGCAGGAAAGCAATCCCTCGACACACCTATGATTCCAAGTTTTACAGTTGGCATATTTTGCAACATTTTTATTCCCCCATCATCATTTTATTGTTAATTTATACTTAATTTGTTCAATATTTGTTTATATATTAAGCTAGTTTGACCATCAAGTCAAGTATAGCACACCCCTACATCCACAATTAAATTCACTTTTTATCTGCCGCAAATCAAATTTTTATCATACCAAAATATAGAAAATCAATTCTCATTACATGTAAAGCACAGTGTATATACATCAGTGTGTACATCTATATGCATTATATCCTTGACTATATATCTCATGTCACATCAATAATAAACTGACTTTCCGATGTTGTTTTCAAGTCTTGCCATATCATATATAGTTACCAATAAAAATATCCCTCGGCTACTGAAACACTTTCAAAAGTCACGTGATACTTTTAAAGTGCATATCAATATCCGAGGGTTTTCGCATACAAAAAAAATTGTATATATTATGTGATGCTATATTTAGAGCCTTTGCCTGAAAGCACGCTTATGCAGTTTTCCACCGCCATCTTACCCATTCCTGCCACAGCTTCTTTGGTATGTGCACCTGCGTGAGGTGTCATTATCACGTTTTCAAAGTCTATAAGAGGACTGTCTGTAGGTGGTTCCTTTTCAAATGCATCTATGCACGCCGCCGCAAGTTTACCTGATTTCAAGGCATCTGCCATGGCTACTTCATCTATTATTCCACCTCGGGCAGTATTTATTATCACCGCACCGTCCGGCATAGATGCTATAGCCTTTGCGTCTATCATATGTTTTGTGGACTCCATCAGTGGAACATGCAATGACAGAAAGTTTGATTTCGCTATAACTTCCTCTTGTGTCAATTTTTCTATACCGTTTTCTTTTGCAAATACTTCATCAAAGTAAGGATCATATGCTACCACATTCATCTCGAATGCTTTTGCCCTTTTCGCAAGGTTTTTACCTATAGCGCCAAATCCGATAATTCCAAGGGTTTTTCCTGCCAATTCCATACCTTGAGCTCTTGGCCATTCACCGTTTCTCACGGCTTTATCTAGCGCAGGCACCCTTCTTGCTGCAGAAAGCATCAGCGCAAATGCAAGCTCGCACACAGCCACAGCATTTGTGCCCGGTGTATTGGTCACGACAATCCCTTTCTCCTTTGCAGCAGGGATATCCACCCTGTCCACACCTGCACCATATCTAGAAATCACCTTCAGCGATTCCGGTGCATTTATCAGCACTTTTTCTGTTATATAGTCAAGCCCTGCTATGTACCCATCCACACCCTCAAGACGTTCTAGAATTTCATCCTCTTGTAGCGGTCTGCCTAAATCATTGTAAATAATCTCATCTGCAAATGCTTCCAGCGCCGCTTTGCTTTGTGCATTTTCAGGTTTCAAAAAAGATGTTGGCGTAACTAAAATTTTCACTTCATCACCTCTAATATTTATTTTTATATTATACACTTTTGGAGATAATACTGATAGAATTTATACAGCTACTATGGTAAAATATTCTATAGTATATTAACACTTTAGTCAAAGGAATGTTTGTTATGTTAATAATTGATGCACACGTACACACTTTCAAGCAATTAAACGGTAAAAACCTACATGGAACTACTACTTCAGGTAAATATGGCAATGCTGATTATTCCGGCAAGTTATTTAATTTCACCTTACCCGATAATGTAAACACCGCCTTCACTATAGATATTTATAAGGAGTATATGCAAAGACACGGTGTCGATAAAGCCGTACTTTTTCAAAATCCCACCATCGGTAGCGTGAATGACTATTATCTTGATATTCTAAACGAACATCCTGACACATTTGCCGCTGTGATGCAAGTAGACCCAAAATCTCCTGATGCTTTTGGTCAAATAGAAACACTAAGCAAATGCAAAGGCTTTAAGGCTCTAAAGTTTGAAATGAGTGAAGACTGGGGCTGGTGTGGCATTCACAAAGACCTCACTTACGATGATTATGATTTTCGCAAGGTGGTGGATTGTGCGCTAAACCACGATCTGATTATTGTCATTGATACAGGCGAGCCCGGCAACGTTGGACATGATACCGATGGACTTGAACGCTTGATGAACGATTTTGACAAAGGCACATTTCAGTTTGAGCATTTGTGGTATCCCGCAAAAGATGAAAGCAACACACAACATACCGAGATGTGGCAAGCTAAACTCGAGTTTGCAAAGCGTGACAATGTTTATCTGGGATACAGCTCCATTGCCGTAAACTTAGGCGAGGAATATCCCTGCAAACAAAGCAACAAGCTACTGCTTCAGGCCGTGAAAACCATAGGCGCACATAAGCTGCTTTGGGGCACCGATGTCGCATTCACCCTTCAGCATATGACATATAAACAAATGATAGACAGTGTTTTGTTACACGCAACAGAGCTTTCCGAGTCCGACAAAGAATATATCATGGGTAAAACTGCAAATAATCTATATTTTTCATAATATAATCGCCACCTTTCGGTGGCGACTTTTTTTATTTATTAGATTGCACCAATATCAGTGTACACATCATACAAAGATCTACCGTTTCTCAAACCATCTCTTACTTGGTTTTCTTTCAATACGGTTTCTAAGGATTTTTCATACACTTCATCAGCAATAGCCTTGGGAATGATGGCAATGCCATCGGTATCAGCAAAAACAATGTCGCCCGGATTAATGGTAACGCCTTCAATTTTCACAGGGATTTGACACTCGTTGATTTCACAGCGGCCTTTGGATGTACGAGGGTTTTTGCCTCTGAAAAATACAGGGAAGTTCATTTCTTTCAGCTGTTTTACATCCCTTGCATATCCGTCTAGTAACACGCCTTCGCCTTTTCTGCACTCTACAGCAGTGGCAAATAGCTCGCCAAACACTGCACAGTCGTAGTTACCTCTGGTGGACAATACATACACTTCATCTTCTTTCAGCTGGTCAACGATTTTGCATTGTGCAATCAGGGGATTTTCAGGCATAGAATACACTTCGTTACCAATACTTGTAAAAGCAGGCCCCATGATAACAATATCATCGTTTAGTGCAAATAATGTTGCATCAATAGATTGGTTTCTGTATCCCATTTCATCCATTACATCGCACAAGATGCCGGAGTATAGGGTCTTTTTTAGATATTCTTTATCGTGTTTCATTTTTTTCTCCTATTTAAAAATATTATTTTATATCAAAGTATTCGCCGATATTCATGCCCAAATCAGAGGCTATTTGCTCAAATTCTTTATAGGTATTTTCATTTACAGGTACACCGTTTTTCAGCTTATCTTCCATCGAAATCATCTCCAGCTGGCCGTGGGTATATATGGGCTGGTCTTCATTCGCTCTGGGGCTTTCTCTCAGCTCACGCAAGAATGTAGACATATTATCACGAATTTCTTTTTTGTCGCCATAAATACCATAGTCTATAGCCATAAAGCCAAATGATGTATCGCTCATGCCACCATTTTGCACGTGTGGTGAGGTATGTCCACCGGCAAACACACCAGTGACCATGTCTGCTATAATGCCAAGGCCATATCCTTTGTGGGAGCCTGTTTCAAATGTAGCACCACCCAACGGGAATATGCCGCCGTTATTTTTTTGATTAATATTATCAAGCACTCTTTTAGGATCAGAGCAAGGATTGCCAAACTCGTCCGCTGCCCAGCTCTCGGGGATAGGATCATTATTTTTGTTGTATACTTCCAGCTTGCCTCTGGTTACAATAGTGGTCGACACATCATACATGAAATGGTATGGGTCTGCCGGCATACATACAGATAACGGGCTGGTACCCAGCATTGCTTTTTTTCCAAAAGTGGGTACACCTATTGCTTCTGTGTTGCAAGAAGAAAATCCAAGTAAATCTTGTTCAGCAGCCATTCTTGAGTAATAGCTTGCTATACCAAAATGGTTGCAATTTCTGACAGTCACCGTACCGAATCCATATTCTTTGGCCATGTCAATAGCTTTTTGCATGGCATATTTAGCTGTTAGCTGTCCTATAGATTTCTTTGCATCCAATACACATGATATCTTTGTCTCATGCACTACAGAAGGCTTGATTTCAGTGTCAACAAATCCTTTTTGTAGCGAGTTATGATACCGTATCATACGTTGCACACCATGAGACTCTATACCATACAAGTCAGCCATAAGGACTACATCGGTAATGTCTTCACTTTGTTTTTGGTCGTAACCGCTTTTCATGAATACATCAATGCAATATCTTCTGATATCACTTTCTTTTAGGTGGTAATACGCCATAATGCCTCTCCTGTTGTCGCAAATTTAATTTACATTCAGTTATATCCGCAGGTTTTATTGCCATTTACATATGGGGTTTGGAAATTGCAATACTTTCTGCCTTGCTTTGTAACCTCATAAAACTGTGCTTAGTCGATTACATAACCATTATGTTAGATTGTGTGATTTTTATCAATGTAGTTTCATTTTAAAAAGTTTAGGTTTAATTTGAAGTTGATATAATATAAACTTGAATGTCTTATTATGTATTGTACTCTAATGTTGCATTGTATGATAATAGCATCATCAAAGTGAAAGACTCCGAAGAACGGTGTTTTTAATTCTTGAAATATTATCATGAGGTGAACTATGAAAAACATGAAAGTAATCGATTTATCTTGGAAGTTGAGCAATGATATCAAACTTTTCCCGGGTGCCAGTCCCATACAAATCAACAAAGCTATCAACAAAGACCCCGTAGCTGAAACAGAACTTACTGTAATTGATAGCTTTTGCATGCATTATGGCACACATCTAGACTGTCCCGGTCACATGGTGCCTGGTGGTTTCCATGTGGATGACAAACCTGCTGATTACTATACCGGAAATGGTATTGTTATAGACTGCTCTCACATCAAAGCAGGCGAGAAAATCCCCGCTGATATTCTTGATGGTGTAGATTTAAGCGACAAGGACTACATTTTCTTTTACATTGCATGGGCCAAAAACTTTGGCACCGACAATCAATATGTAGATTACCCCGTACTTTCACCCGAACTTGCTAAAAAAATCGGTGGCATGAAAGATATCAAGGGTATTGGCATTGAAACAAACAACATCGACGTAACAGGCGATGACTCATACCAAAACCACAGAGGCCTTCTTGGAAATAACGACAAAGTCATCTACGAGGCTATCACAAACCTCGAGCTACTTTTGGGCAAAGACTTTTATTTTTCCGGCCTCCCCATTAATGTCGAGAGTGGAGAGGGTAGTGTTGTAAGAGCTGTGGCATACGTGCAAGAATAATTCTTTTCACATATAAAATCCGATGAGTTTCCTCATCGGATTTTTATATGTATATTTCCTAATATGCCTTATTATATCTCTATATCTCTAAAATAAAAAACGGCCACCAAAAGGTGGCCATTTTACTGTTACTATTAATCAGGTGAAATCCATGCCGCCGTTGACGTTTATCAGCTGGCCTGTTACATAAGATCCCGACTGTGAAGCCAACCATATGATGGCACCTGCTGTGTCATATCCTGTGCCAAGGCGGTTCAAAGGCACAGTTGCTGTGGTTTGAGCTTTCAGCTCGTCAAACGGAATGCCTAGTCTTGCGGCATCTTTGCGCAAGAATCCCCAGTGCATTTCGGTATCTGCCAACGCAGGGCACACGGCATTTACTGTAACGCCATATTCTGCCATTTCCATTGCGAATGCCTGTGTGAATGTATGGATAGCGCCTTTTGTTGCACCGTATAGAGCAGAGCCTGCATGACCAACCTTGCCATAAAAAGAGCCACAGTTGATAATGGTTCCAAAACCTTGTTTTTTCATTTGGATGCCTGCATATTTACAGCCATAAAAAGAACCTATGAAGTTGATATCAAACATTTTTTTCATGATATCATTTTCAGTATCTTCCACATTCACTTGGCCGTTGTTGATGCCTGCATTGTTGTATAAAATATCCACTTTACCATACTTTGCCACTACATCATCAAACATCTTTTTGACAGCTTGCTCGTCTGTTACATCCAAAGTCAGCGCATAGCCCTCATTTGACGGAGCTACTGCCTTGATTTTTTCAAATGACTGCTCGATCTCCGGCAAAACATCAGAAATAACCACATGAATGCCTTCCTTGGCCATAGCCTCGGCACACTCATATCCTATTCCTCTGGCGGCACCTGTGATGATGGCCACTTTACCTTCTACATTACGAAAATCACTGTACATATAAAACACCTCCATATAATTATGCAAGCGCAAATGTACTGCATTTTCCAAACCCAGCTACATTATGATTGTAAATTTTGTTATTGTCAACTATTTTTTGTATATTTCGCACATACTTATAGTTTCATATTTTTTTGTTTCGATTTCAGTTTGATTCTGTATCTTAATTGATTGTAAAGTACAAACATGATATATTTATTACTAATGAATATTTTGACTAAATTATATTAAGAAACCGGTATTAAATATGGTGTTTAACAAAATTATTTCTGTATGCACTATGGCTTTATTACTATGTTCTTTAGCCTCTTGCGCTGCACAACCACAGCAACCCAAAAACTCACTAAATAAAATATTGCTTTCACAAGTCGACAGTAATCATTACTGGATCGATAGGTTTGTGTATAGTTTTGAGTACAGTAGCGCAGATAATGATTATGATCTGCTATATACCGAGCCAAATGAACACACTGCCGAATGGCAAATATCAAATATACTCAGTGTTTTAAGCACAGATATTGAATATCTTGTACTTGTACCAAAGGACGAAAGTGTACTAGATGCTATACTTCCTTTAGCCCAGCAAATGGGTGTAGGCACATTCATCATCGGCCAAGAGATAGACCCTAAATGGGATGATTATTATATAGCCAATATCATCACCGATTTCGAGCTTGAAGGCAGGCTTGCCGCAACAGCGCTTGTCGAAGAATATAACGGTGAGCCATGTCGTATCATCGAACTGGTCGGCTTGCAAACTTCTGATATGTCTATCGCCCGCTCCAAGGGTTTTCATGATGTTATCAAAGACCACCCAAATATCACTATAGTGGAAACAGCCTATGGCAATTACGATAGGGTGGATGCACAAAACGCTATAGACCAGCTTATTGTAAACGATATAAGAGACTTTGAGGCTGTATTTGCACACAGTGACGAGATGGGCCTTGGTGCATTGCGTGCTTTAAAAATAGCAGACTATGCACCCGGAAGTGGTGTGGATATCTTTTCAATAAACGGCATTGAAGACAGCTTAAAAGCTATTATTGCAAACGAATATACCGCTACTGTATACAGCAGTTATCAAATAGGCCCCATAGTTTTTTCCGCCATAGATATCTTGAACAGAGGATATATACCCGTACGCTCTGTGCATATGCCTACATTTATAATAAATGATATCAACGCAAAAACATACATGTACCAAGCCGGTGGACTTGAGCTATGAAAAAAATATTATTATACATAAACAGTTCTATAAAACGCAGGCTGATATTTTATCTCTCATTATGTTTTGCTATTTTTATTATCAGCTCCAATATGCTAAGTTATTTTCTAAGCATCAACACGCTCCGTAGCCAGGCCATACAATCTACAGAACAAAACTTGACCGCCGTGCTTGTTGAGATGGACGAAACATTTGAAGAGGCTGTTTTTTTAGCCGAAAGTTTAGTGGAAAATGCAACATTTCAATCACGGCTGCGCGAACACTATAGTACTGTTGAAGAGATGTATTCAGTGGCACTTGATGGTGATATGGAGCTTGCCAACCTTATTGGTGATAAAGACGATATATACACCATTTATATATTAAGTCAAAACGATATTGCGTTTAAATCCACCCTTAATTCGTTTGGCACTCTTAATTATAAGCAGGCAAATTGGTATCAAACCATTATTTCTCAGGATAAACCCCTGTGGTTTTCACCCCAAGACGGCAGCATTATCACCGACACAACCAGTGGTAGATATATTATGATGGGTATGCCTTATCAAGACAAGGCCACTGGTATTAACAACGGGGTCTTGATAGTTGAAATTGCAGAAGAAGCTGTTTTATCATCGCCTGAATCCGGTAATTTTCAAGATAGATATGTGCTTGTCCTTGACGAATACAATAGGCAAATAATGCCTTCTTCAAGCGACACATCGAATATATCATTTCCTATCTTGCAAGATATATCAAATGATCCTGATAACTTTTCATTTGATAACGGTGAGTCAAGGCGCACCATTCAAACATCTTATGCTCACATTGTAATGTTACAGTCTTCCATAACCGGCTGGAAACTTTTAGGAATAACGCCAAACTCTGAAATGTATGGCATCTTAGAATATATGCCACTGATTTTGATCCTACTAACTATAATCACCGTGGTAATATGTGCGCGAGTGCTCACAATTTTATCAAGAAAAATCACACATCCCATCAATGATTTGCAAGATAAAATGAAAAGTGTTGAGGACGGAGATTTATCTGTCCGAATGCCTATACACGGTGCAGACGAACTAGCGCAACTTGCCAGTGGATTCAATCACATGACATTGCAGATAAACGAGCTGATGAACTTAGTATATGAAAAGCAAAAACTTATTCGTGACACCGAATTTAAAGCACTTCAAAGCCAAATTAACCCACATTTCCTTTATAATTCACTGGATTCCATCGTATGGCTACTTAAACTAAAGCAATATGATGATGCTCAGTCCATGCTTCAAAATCTTATCACGTTATTTCGAATCACACTTAGCAAAGGTAAAGAGCTTATTCCTATTAGCAACGAGCTTGATAGCATACGCAGCTACCTTGCCATACAACAAATACGCTATAGTAACAAGTTCGACTATGAGTTTATTATAGATGAAGGTGTTTATGATTACATCACCATAAAAACCATATTGCAACCATTGGTAGAAAACGCCATATATCATGCCATCTCCCCTCAAAAAAGCAAGATAAATATCAAAATTATTGTCGCAGAGGAAAAAGACAACATCACATTCTGTATACAGGATAATGGGTGTGGAATTAATGCAGAAAAACTCCAGTTACTAAAATCTCGATTTAGTGAAATCAGTTATGCTCCCATGCAAAGTGTTGATATTTCCAAAGACCCGGGCGGCTATGGTTTGCAAAATGTAAACGATAGAATAAAACTCTATTTTGGTGAAAAATTTGGCCTTTTTGTAGAGTCTGAAGAGGGTGTTGGAACAACCATGACTATTAAAACCGGTAAAAAACTTATTATTGATTTTGAGAAAGGATAAGTACTATATATGCTTAAAGTTTTGCTATGTGACGACGACCAAATCATATTAACCGGGCTTGAACAATTGACGCCATGGTCAGAACTGGGCCTTGAAGTAGTTGGTTGTGCAAATGATGGGCTTACCGCAAAAGAACTTTTTGATGCACATAATCCCGAGATAATAATCAGTGATGTCAATATGCCTTTTTTTAGCGGCCTAGAACTTTTACAATATATCAAAGGGAAAAATCCACACACCCAAGTTATTATGATAAGTGGGTATGATGAATTTTCCTATGTGCAATCCGCACTGAAAAAAGGTGCAAACGACTATATATTAAAGCCTGTAGATCAAGACGCACTGATAGAACAGCTGGAAAAATCCATTGCTAATTACAAAAAAAATACCCTGCATAAAAAACTGCTTGATGAAAACATGAGAAATGTCCAAAGCAAGCTTATTCGCAACTATATCTTGAACGGATCCGAGGCAAATACCGGTATCACATCTATAAATCAAGGCCATTGCTTGGTAACCATTGCTGTCATTGATAACTATAACTATTTAAAACACCACCTGAGCTCTGAAGACTTATCAAAGGTGAATAATGCATTTTATCAAAGTATAAACTCCTCCACATTCTCCGGATGCGAAATATACGAGCAAAAAGACGGCGTATGCACATTTTATTTATATGCTAAAGACGCCTTTATATTGCAAAAAAGATTTGATGTTTTTGCGCACAATCTCCGTTTAAGGTTCAAAAAATCTTTACCCGATGGCACCATAACCTTTGTTTGTGGCAAGTCGTATGACAATATTAAAAAATTACGCAGTTCCTACCTAGAGGCAAATGAAGCACTGAACGAGGTATTTGTAAACCCATGTTCTTCAACAATTATATATAACAATGACATGCAACAAAAAGATACATGGAATATTGATAACATGCTAAAGGATGTAGACTTTATTCCGCTCATCAAGCAACTGGATAATCAAGGTGTGCTTAACGAGCTACAGCGTCTAAAAGAAATGCTGCTGAAATGTGGGGCACAGTCGCTACTTTACATGCGTGTTATTGTCACAAATCTTTTTTCTTCGCTGATAAAAAGCCTTAGCGAGCTTGACTCCGATTTATTCAGCGATATGGATCTTGTCTCCGAATACCAGTATGCACTGGAATGTCAAACCATTGATGAAGCAATAGATCATCTTGGTGATATCTTGACAAATATTATGAGCGTTATGGAAAAGGCCTATTCCGGCAAAAACAGCAAGCTCATACAAAAAGCCATCAACTATATAGAAAAAAATCATATGAACTCTGAGCTTAATATGGAACAAGTTGCGGCAAGTATCCACATGAGCCCCAGCTACTTCAGTGTTATATTCAAAGCCGAAACGGGGTATACCTTTACCGATTATCTCATCAAAACACGCATAGACCGCGCCATAGAATATATGCGCAATCCAAACCTAAAAATGTATGAGATATCTTACAATGTAGGCTACGATTCCGCGGCTTATTTTAGCGCAGCATTTAAAAAAATAATGGGTTTATCACCCAGTGAGTACAAAAAAAGTCTTGAAATATAAATCCGCAACAAAAAAGCAACACCTATGTTTTTCACGCGGTGTTGCTTTCATGATTTTAAGCTATTTTACTTTTTATCCATTTGATAATACTCAAGATATCTTTCGTATTTTGGCTGATAGTCTTGTGGCGATTTAGGGCTTATAATTTGTACTACTTCGGGCTGAGGATACTCATTCCCGCTTATAATATGTGCCATTTTTATGCCACCAACCAGTGAGGCCTGGCCTACCGGGTCCACATGCACATCTCTTGCCAAAATATCACACAACATCCCCATCCATACAGGTGATTTTGTTATGCCACCTGATAATAATATCTTATCGGGATGTCCTTGCATGTCGGTGATGATATCGTAGCACTGGCGTATGTTATACAAAACGCCCTCCAAAACAGCATGATAAAAATCTATGGGTTTATGTTGTGGCTTCACACCAAAAAATCCACCTTGAGCCATGTCGTTCCACCCGGGACACCGCTCTGAAAACAAAAACGGTAAAAATATAGGCAGGTTTTTTGCATCCACCTGTGCGTTATCCAGCTCTTTATATGAGCAAGAACTCTCAAAAAACGAATTTTTAGCCCAGTCTACACAGTTGCATGCACCCGACGTGGCTGCACCCACCATCCACGACACAGGCGAATAATAACACCATGTACTTGGTGTATCGGGAACTATCGGCTCTTTAGAGTTCAGCCTCATCGCCGCGCTGGTGCCTATGGAAAGCGACATTTTGCCATATTCAGTACCACAAGATGCTATCTGGTTCAGCCCGCCGTCCGAAAATGCGAGCAACACAGGTATCCCTGCTTTTATCCCCATTTTCTTTGCCGCCACATCACAAAGAGGATCTGTTCTGGTATACTCTGATAGCTCGCCCAGCTGGCTCTCTTTAATACCACACATGCTAAGGATATCCTTTGAATAGCTAAGTGTGTTGATATTTAAAAAAGCTGATGCGGAAGCCGTGCATTGAGACACAAAATTCACCCCTGTCAGCTTATACCGCATATAGCTTCCTATATCTGAAAATAGTTTATCTTTTACATCCATGCCTTGTTCTGACAGATATTTCAGCTTATATGCCGGAAACATCGAATGTGGCACACATCCGGTTTCTTTATAGTACTTTTTTGTCAGCTCGCTATCTTCCCTCAGCTTTGCCACCATGGGCGCCGCTTTTGTATATTGCCAGCTATATTCCGGCGCTACAGCTTCCATATTTTCGTTGCATACCACCAAGCTGTGCCATGCCGCACCCACTGATATCATATCAATCTCGCCAATTTCCATCTCACTGCATGCAAGGCAAAGCGCATCAAACACATCGTCTACATCCGCAAATATTCCCATTTGTGGATTTTGAACATATTCCTTTAGTTTCTGCGCCTTGATAGTGCCGTTCGTATAATAAATTGCTTTCACGGATGTTGTGCTTGCTTCCAGCGCTAAAACGTTCATAATATCCCCCTGATTTATTAATATAAAATTAATATTATACATTTAAAAACTCATTGTCAATAAATAAAAATTATATTAAAACACTTTAAAATATTATTTATATTCTATTTGCTTAAGTGCAAGATAAATGTACCATTTGCTCGATTTCAAAGCAGGTATCACGAGCAAATTGTTTGAAACTTTATATTCTTCTTAGCTATGTTCAGTATTATTTCATATGAATCTACAATGATATTGTATCGAAAAAATCATAATATTTATATATACTTTATATAAACTATTCTACATATAAATCATTCTAAACGGAGATGAATACATGGAAAAAATTGTAACTATACCACAATCTGTACTAAGTGAAGAAGACATCTTACAAGCCGTCAAATTATCTCTTGAAGATAAAAAAGATTTGAAAAAAGTTTTGCTTGTTCCGCCTGATATATCGCGTCTTTATTCAGGTGCAAACACTATTTTGCGTGCTTACTACAATTTACTTCATGACAGCTGTCACATTGATATCATTCCTGCCATAGGCACTCATGATATTATGACAAAGGAAGAGTTCCACACCTTTTTCGGTGATGATATCCCATTTGAGTCTGCCATACATCATAATTGGGAGACTGAAATTCAAAAAGTAGGCACCGTTCCCGGCGATTTTGTCGAGGCTGTGTCTGATGGTATCATGTGCAATGATATTGATGTTGAAATAAACCGTGCGCTTTTGGACCCATCATATGATCTCATCATTTCTATCGGCCAAGTGGTTCCCCACGCTGTTGTTGGTATGGCTAACTACAGCAAAAACATCTTTGTCGGGTGTGGTGGCTCTACCATGATAGACAATTCCCATATGCTGGGCGCATTTTATGGTATGGAGCGCATTTTAGGCAAGGCAAATACACCTGTTCGCGATATTTTCCACTATGCCGAGGAAAACTTTATTGCAGATTTGCCTATAATGTATGTTTTAACAGTTATGTCTATGGATGACGATACCCCTTGTATGGACGGCTTATTTATAGGACGTGGCAGGGATTTATTTAACGATGCGGCCGCGCTTGCCCTTGAAAAGAACATTACTTTATTGGACAAGCCTTTAAAGAAAGTAGTGGCATATTTAGACGAGCAAGAGTTTAAAAGCACCTGGCTTGGCAACAAGGCCATATACAGAACACGCATGGCCATAGCAGACGGTGGCGAGCTTATTGTTTTAGCTCCGGGTGTGCGCAAGTGTGGCGAAGATGATAAAATAGATGAAATCATCAAAAAATACGGCTATACCGGCAGGGAAAAGTTTATAGAACTATCCAAAACAAACGATGATCTTAAAAATCGATTGGCGGCATGTGCGCATCTTATTCACGGCTCTACCGATGATCGCTTCAATGTGACGTATGCTGTAAATCACCTCACCAAAGAAGAGGTTGAGGGTATCGGCTACAACTATATCGATTATAACTCTGCCATTGAGATATATGACCCAAGTAAACTGCAAGATGGTGTAAACATCATGCCAAATGGCGAGGAAATCTATTACATCAGCAAGCCCACCACAGGGCTTTGGGCGCTTAGAAATAAATTTGAAGATTAAAATATACACTGCCTAATAAGTCGGATAACTAAAGTCAAGCCGGTAAAAATACATAATAAATAAAGCCATCTCTTTAAATAGAGATGGCCTTGTTTTAGTTCAAGCTATATATTGGTTTTCCCATCTTGAAAGTAGCAACAACATTCTTTGCCACTTTTTCTTGCAATTCTTGTATTGCACCCTCAGAGTTCCATGCAATATGCGGTGTAATAACCATGCCACTAGATTTCAACAAGGGGGATGAGTTATAGTCATCACCTTCTATCACATCAAGGCCACAGCAGCCTACTTTGCCCATCTTCACAGCCTCTACCAATGCTTGTTCGTCTATCACGCCGCCTCGTGATGTATTCACAAGAATCACGCCGTCTTTCATGATTTCAAACTCATCCTTTGAAAGGGTGTGTCTTGTCTTATCATTCAGCGGTATATGCACCGATATAACATCCGCTACCTTTATAGCATCTTCCAAAGAGCAGAATGTCACGTTTTTATAGCTGTCTTTGTCTGTAAAATACGGGTCATATACAACTATATCTTTAAAGAAATTCTCAGCTTTCTTGCATAGGTTTCTTGCAATATTTCCAAAACCAAGCAATGCCAATGTACACTCGGACAAGCGTTTAACTATCGGCAATTTTGAAAACTCGAACTCGCCCAAAAGTAGCATATCTCTGCTGAGTGAAAGCTTTCTTGCACTGTTCAAGATATGTGCCATAGCCGTGTCGGCAACCTCTTCTATGCAGTAGTCAGGCACGTTTGCTACGCAGATTCCTTTTTCTGTAGCCGCAGGAATGTCTACTGTGTCTATACCTATTGCATATCTTGCTATCACCTTGCATTTTTCCATAGCATCTATAACACTTTTATCAATCTTAGCATACTGATGGATAATTGCATCGCAATCTTTCACATATGGTATCAGCTTTTCCGGTTCTGTAATGCCACCGCTTACAATCTTAGTGCAATCCACTATCTCAATTTCTTCTTCATAGTTTGCAAATATATTCAGTTCTTTTTCTATACTTTGATAATAGTAATCTGTAAATACCACTTTTTTCATATTATAAACCTGCTCTTTTTGCTATGCTTACAACGCCTTTAATGCTCAGCAAGTCTACCTGCTCTACATCGCTTACGCACTCTATTTTTGCATCTTTAAACATGTTTTGCAAAACATATTGATACAATCTGCATCGTTGGGGCAAGCCCACCAGCAAGAAGCTGTTTGCTGCTGAGTCGCATATCTGTTCCAGCTGATTCATGCACAGCATATCCTCAGCGGCAAGCATGGCGTTAAAGAATAGCTCGCGCCCATACCATGTGGTATCTAAAAGCACATCCATGAAACGAGGGAACATCAAAGCACGCATTATTCCCACTTTCTTCACCCAGTACATTGCCTCGTCTATAATGCTCTCGTCGAAATAGTCCTCGGGGGCATTTTCAGCATTGTCACGTTGCTGTATGGATTTGCCCACAAACGTGTATCCGGCAATTGCCTCGTAAAACTGGCCGTTCATGGTGGTAAGGCTACCCGTCACTTTTCCCTCTTCGTTTATCGGGATCAATTTTGTGTGTGAAGACAAAACCACCACAATGTTTGGTAAGCTGATATCGCCTTCCAAAAGGCCTGCTACCTGAGTTTCCTCGCCACGCATAAAATCGCAATATCCAACAGCGTTATACGGGTTTTCAATTTCAGGAATGGCATTTTTGATGCCACGAACAAAGTACACCGGTATATTATCCGGAGCAATACCTGCATTTTCCACTTTTGTAATGCTATCACACAGCTCGGCAACACCCGCCGGTGCCACCAAATGTGGAATTTCATACAGTCCGATTTCAGATGTTATCATGCCCGAGGACAATATAGCTTTTATATCGCTAAAGTCAAGGTTTGCATCTTTTACAACCTGTTCAATTATCTCTTTTAGGCCGTTTCGCAATGTGTCTTTACTGCCTGTTTGTGCTGTATCTTTAACCCCTACTTTTTTCTTCGCCTTTGCAATCAATTTTGCGTTTTCGTCCACAATGTATGCACGAGAGTTAGTTGTACCGCAGTCTACAGTAATGTAATACATTTTAAATTGCCTCCAGTTTTATCAGTGCTTCCTTGATGGCCGCAATCTCAGCATCTGTTGCAGGGATAAATGGAGATCTTGGGAAAGCATTCATGATACCGCGAATTTGTGCAATGGCATATACTGCCAGCTGAGTCGAGCGTGCCAAATACATAACCTCACGGATTTGGTTGATCTTAAACTGTGTTTGCACGCTGTC
Organism: uncultured Oscillospiraceae bacterium; assembly: GCA_964367945.1. GTDB lineage: Bacteria > Bacillota > Clostridia > Oscillospirales > Ruminococcaceae > JAAYCI01. Next base: position 20,592 of record CAYIZZ010000004.1, read on the forward strand.
CGCGTGTTTGCCTTCAATGCTTTCGGTATACATTTTTCTGCAAATCTCGGGCAAAACATTGCCTATGCCGGGAATAAATGCTTCGCATCCCAAAGAATGTGCAGCTACCCACATGGCTTCTGTGCCCAACGCAATGTCAAAGTTTTCATCGCCCAAAGCTCTCATGTATGTACCAAAAGTCATGACATTAAATGTTGCATCTTTGATGCCACTTAGGCCAATATCTTTCAACTTTTTAAATACGCTGATATCTGTTTCATAGTTTTGAAATTGTGGGTTATGATATGCATAAAACGGAAAATCACCACAAGCTTTTACAATGCTTTCATAATATGCATACAGCTCATCGCTTGTATATTTAAAATAGTATGGGCCCACAGCACTGGCCGCTGCACAACCAATATCTTTTGCATGAACACTCAGCTTGATGGTATCGCGTGCGTTTGTTGTTCCGGTGTGTACCACCACTTGCATTTTATCGCTTGCATATTTTTTCACAAGCTCTGCCACTTTCATTCTCTCTTCAACAGACATCAAAGGTCCGCAGCCATATGAGCCACAAATGAACAAGCCATCCACTTTATCATTCAAGTATTCCACTAAAGTAATCAAGCTTTTTTCGTCTAGGGCCCCACTTTCATCAAACGGTGTGATCATTGGGGGTATTACGCCTTTTAGTCTAAACATAGTTTCACCTCAAAATTATAATAATTATTTACAAATAGCTACCATATTAACAATCGAGCCTTCCAGTCCTTTCCACATTGTGGGGAAAGCTGTTATTGCATCAATTTTTTCTTTTATTTCACTCATTGCTTTTAGGTTTACATCTTCATAAAGCAACACTGTGCGGTTTGTTTGTTCGTTGTTTGTGTCAAGAAAAGCATGATGCGTCTTGTTTCCGTTTTTTTCGCCTGCTACTGAGTCTTCCACACTAAGTGTATCTATCGCCACAGCCTTCAAAGATGGAAAATTATTGCGCAGATAAAGTGCGGCATCCTCTGAAAAATAAGGAAAGCCCATGATATATTCTTTGCTGTCTCGTATGTCGGCATATCCTGTGTATACACACACTATGTCTGCTTTTTCTATCTGATTTTCGTATGGTTTCAGGTCTGCTTGCGACACGCATTCTCCATTACCTTTTTTAATTTTAAGTAGCAATGGCGCCGTGTAATAAAAGTCCTGCAGCGGTATTTCATCTATGGTGCGCCCTATGTTGCAAAAATGCACAGGTGCGTCCACATGTGTGCCGGTGTGTATATTATGAAATACACTATTTGCGTTGCAGTTTCCTCCATCACTCATGGAGCATTCATTCTTATATACCACAGCCGGATTTGTATACCACATCGGCATATTTTCATACATTTTATAGCTTAGTGTATAAAAGTTCATCATAACTCCCATAAAAACAAAGCGGACCATGTAATACATTTCTGTTAAAAACAGTCTAATGATATTTTCATCCGCTTTGAATTAATATTGTTTATACTCGTTTTTCTTTTTCTCTGGCGTAAATAAGCAATATCAGCACAATCAGCGCACCCATTGCCACCATTCTACCGGCCTCAGGGATGTCAACAATTGTCAAAAAGTCAACCAATACTGTCATCATTATTGCACCTGCAGCAGTACCCAGGTATCCACCTTTACCACCCGATATAGCCGTGCCGCCAATAATAACAGCTGCGATAACAGATGTGCCATATTCATTACCTGCGTGCAAAAAGCTCATTCCGGTGTATCCGATAAGCAAAAAGCCCATGAATGATGCCACAACAGCTGATATAATATACACACTAAATATTATAAACTTTGTGTTGATGCCGGAAAATCTTGCCGAAATGGAGTTTGCACCCACAGAATAAATTTGTCTGCCGTATGGTGTCTTTTTCATTACTACTATGGTGATGATGGCCATAATAGCCCAAACAATAACAATACCGGAAACAACACCAAACATAGTACCATTGCTTATTTCTCTCATAAGTGGTGCCGAGTCACCTTTAGGCGCACCGTTTGTATAAATCATGTATGCACCCTGCACAACACTACCTATACCCAGTGTCATAATAAAAGGCGGAACATTCAACAACACTATGCCCAGTCCGTTTAAAAGACCAATTATCACGCCCAGTATTAATACTCTGATAAGCGCCGACAAAATATTAGAGTCTTGACCCATCATAGCTTCTGCAGCCAAAATATATGCAAAAGATATGGTTTTATCTATCGACAAATCAATACCGCCTGTCAATATAGCAAACGTTTGTCCGATAGCGGCAATTCCCATAAAAGCAGAAAGACGTAGTATGCCTGCGATATGTGTCACGCTGAGATACCCCGGTGAAAATATTTCTGCCAATATCAGCATAAATGCCAACATGATATAAACAGTTCCACTTCTCAGCTTTGTGCCTATAGCACGTGGATTAAGTGTTTTTATATTCATTCAATCCCCCTCATTTCTTTGCATTTTGCATATTTGTTCGTATAGCACCCACTGTAAGTGCAATTATCAAAACAGCACCTTGGCATACATATTGATAGAATGTGGATACACCAAACAAATTAAGAGCATTGTTTATAATGAATATGATAAGCGCACCAGCCACTGTACCCAAAACATCACCTTTTGCGCCTGATATGGATGTGCCGCCCACAACTGCCGCTGTGATAGAATACATAGAGTATGTAGAGCCAATATTAGGATCAGCCGAATACATCCTCAAGCTTAGCGCAATACCTGCCAGTGAGCAGAAGAATCCTGCCAAGACATAAGTTTTCAGCTTTACTTTCCACACCTGGATACCGGAGCCAAACGCCGCACCCTCATTACCACCTATGGCTCGGATAGCCTTGCCATATGCAGTAGAGTTTGTGAATAGTCTAAGAATCACCACTATGACAACTGTCAAAATCAGTGGCATGGGCAAGCCCAAAACAGTTTCATTGTACAGCTTTGCAAAATCCATATAAACCATACCGCCGGGAATCTCCATGATGAACAAGCCTATTCCCTGGAATACAGAGGCTGTACCAATTGTGATGATAATAGCAGGCAGTCTGCCTTTTGTTACCAATATACCATTTAAAGCTCCGCACAAAACGCCTACAACCATGGTACCCACCAGTGACAAAACCACACCTGTGGGGTTGTTCATTTCTGTCATAACATATGTGCTAAATACATTTGTCAGCGCCACAATGCCGCCTACTGATAAGTCAATGCCGCCCGTCATCATAATCAGTGTTTGACCGAACGATACCAAAATCAGTGGAAATGCCGAAGCAATTATGTTAGATAAGTTTGGCGCAGTGGCAAACTTGTCATTCGCTATACCAAGCACCGCCATGGCAACAGCCAAAAAGATGTATATATACATCATGTGCGAATATCTGTAAGTAAAATCAGGATCGCGCACTTTGCCAAGTAATGAATTTTTTGTATTCATTATCACATCTCCTCCTCTGCTCGATTTTCAAGAGGAAGGCCCATTGCACAGCGCATGATGTTTTCCTCACTGATTTGCTCTTTGTTCAATATGGATGTGATATTCATGTCATACATTACTATCACCCTGTCGCTCATACCAATAATTTCCATCAGATCATTCGAGCACATCACCACTGCGGTACCTGACTTTGCCAAATCACGCATAATCAGATAAAACTCGTGCTTTGCCTCAACGTCGATACCTCTTGTGGGCTCGTTAAACAATATAACTTTCGGGTCAATAGCAAGCTCTTTGCCTAAAACCACCTTTTGTTGGTTACCACCGGAAAGCTCGCCCACTTCTTGTTCCATATTATGCATTTTAATGCGCAGTTTCTTTTGATAGTCTGCCACCATGCTTTTCTCTGCACGCTCGTTGATAAAGCCCAGTGTTTGACGTTTTTCCATGCTGGCAACAGCCATATTGTGCCTAATGGTCATGTTCAGCATCAGGCCTTCTTGCTTTCTATCTCCGGGAATCAGCGCAATACCATGATCCAGCGCTTTTCTGCAAGTTTTTACATCAATCTCTTTGCCGTTTAGAATCACTTTACCGCCATTTGTGCTGTGTAGGCCTGAAATAGCATTCAAAAGTTCTGTTTGTCCATGACCTTGCAGGCCTGCAACGCCTATTACCTCACCCTTATTCACAGTGAAGTTTATTGGTTTTGACTGATTTGTTATCTTCAAATCTTTTATTTCCAACACCGCCTCACCGGCAGCATCTTCCATTAATGGCGGGAATATATTTTTCAGCTCGCGGCCTACCATCAGCCTGATAAGCTGGTCTACATCTAAATCTTTTAGGTTTTCTGTGGCAATATAGCTGCCATCTTTAAATACTGTAATTCTATCTCCGATTTCAAAAACTTCTTCAAGCCTATGCGAGATAAATACAATAGTTTTACCTACTTTGGTCAGTTTTCTTATCAGTGAAAACAAAATCTCTACTTCACCTTTTGCCAGGGAAGATGTCGGCTCATCCAATATTATAAGCTCTGCATCCCTTATAACAACTTTAATAATCTCTATCAGTTGTTTTTCAGCAACACTTAGGCGATCCACTATGGTATCCGGACTTATATCTATTCCATATTCCTTTAGTGTTTCCTCAAGTAATGCTCTTTGTTTTTTCTTGTTGATTATAAACGCTTTTGATTCTTCGTTGTTTAAAAAAACATTTTCAAGAACAGTAAGCTCGTTTATCAAGGTCAATTCCTGGAACACCATTGCAACACCCGCATTTTGGGCATCTTGTGGTTTTTTGAATTTGACCGGTTTTCCAAATAATTCTATAGTCCCTTCATCCGGTTTATACACACCCATAAGTATTTTCAAAATAGTGCTTTTACCCGCACCATTTTCTCCGGCAAGCACGTGTACTTCGCCTTTCTGACATTCCAGTTGTACATCTTCAAGCGCACGAACAACACCGAATAATTTTGTGATATTCTGCATTTTTAATATAACTTCTGACACAAGCGCTCCTCCTCGTCCGTACTAATTGTTCTATAAAAGGAACTATTTTCATAGCACATTTAGATCAAACACTGCTTTATCGCAATGTTTTTTAAAGTAAAGTGTATGGGTTTTCAAGTTTTGAAAACCCATACACCGCTTTCAAATTATTACTCTTCTGAGCCGTACAGTTCCATCAGGTTTTCTTCTGTCAAGATGGTGTCATTCCAGAAAGAATCGGGAAGATCTGCTCTGTAAGAATCATGCAAGTTTTCAGATGTGATGGTTGTCAAAGGCAACACATACTCTGCATCCAGTGTTTCGCCGTTCAAAGATTGAATGAGGTAATCCAGAGCGGTAGCACCGATTGTTGTGGTGTAGTTAGGAGCAATACTGTCAAAGCCTGCATCTTCGTTCTCAATCCAGGTTCTTAGGAAGCCATTGCCAGCCTCGCCTGTCATTGGAACAAGATCTCTGCCTGCTGCAACAAATGCATCGATAGCGCCTTGAGTCATCGCGCCGCCTTGAGACCATACACCGTCAATTTCAGGGTTTGCGGATAACAAGCTTTCGGTAGCGGATTTGCCTTTGCCATATTCCCAGTCAGCATAAGCTTCGCCTACGATTTCAATGTCGGGATATTCAGCAAACACAGCCTCGGCACCAGACCAACGAGCGTTTGATACAGAGTTGCCTGCCACACCGTTCAGAACTATGATTTTGCCTTCGCCGCCGATGGACTCTACCAGCCACTCAGCAATGATGGTGCCAAACTCTACGTCGGATTGAGAAATTTTTGTGGTAACGTTATCGCCTTCGATCAAAGAGTTGAAGTTTACTACGTCGATGCCTGCGTCCATAGCAGCGTCCACTGCAGGGATAACAGCTGTGGGTGAAACAGCAGCAAGGATAATGCCGTCAACGCCTTGAGTGATCATATCATTGATATCACTAATTTGTTTTGAAGGATCATCGTTTGCATTGGTGTAGAAGAATTCGCTTACAACACCTGCTTCTTTCAATACTTCAATTTCTTGCTCGATTTCAGCTAAAGCTTGCACGCGCCATGTGGCAGATGTGCTGGTATCGCAATATGCGATTTTGTAGCCTTCGCCGGAAGCAGCTTCTTCGCCACCTTCGGAACCTGCAGCTTCACTGGCAGGTGCGCCGGTAGATTCTGCTGGAGCGGCTTCACTTGCAGGTGTGCCACCGCATGCGGCAAATGTCAATAACATTGCAACAACAAGTAACATAGAAATAACTAACTTTTTCATTTCATTTCTCCTTAATTAAATATATTGTAAAGTTCAAAGAAAGTATAAAGCTCATTAGGTGTTTCATAAAACGTCTTTATCACAATGTATTACACATATCATGTTTTGTGATAAAACCCATTAAACTTCAATTCCCAAAATGTGCCAACTTTCAAAACTTTCATCACCATGGCAACCATTGCCAAAAAATGTAGGCTTTTGATATATTGTTTTTGTCTTGCGCCTACCATGTATCAGTAATCTGGATAAAGATTATCATAATTATTTTGTTAAGTAAATTTGATTTGACACTGGAAAATTTAAATTTCATATTATATTAACATTTTCACATTTTAGCTCGAATTTGGCGGTTTTTACATGTTTTTCGTATAAAAATTGTGCATTTATTTAAGTCAATTTACTATTTATTATGATTTATCGACAAATACCTTTATGACTATAAATAATAAAGCACATCGAATCACGCCGATGTACTTTATCATTATTATATTGATTTTATTTTGTAATATTCCCTCACCCTATCCCATTGATGCTGCGCGCCTGTACTTGCAGTAAGGCCACCGTCTATCAAAAGGTTATGTCCTGTAATAAAGGATGCCAAATCTGAAGCAAGAAACAGTACTGCATTTGCCACTTCCTGGCATGTTGCGATTCTGCCCATTGGATACACTTCGTTCGTTCCGGCATCCAGTATTTCTTGGCCGCCCACTTCATTAGCAAAATTATCATATATGCGAGTTTTCACCGAGCCCGGTGCAACCGAGTTCACCCTAATATTATTAGCAGCATAGTCTATCGCAAGGTTTCGCGTCACATTTGCAATGGCTGCTTTCGATGCATTATATGCCGGAAATCCATGGTCTGCCAGCACGCCCGATACAGAAGACATATTCACAATAGAGCCTTTGCCTTTTTCCAGCATTTGCGGTATGAAATATTTACAGCCTAAAAATGTGGAGTTTAAGTTTACTGTCATCACACGTTGCCACTCTTCCAGGCTCATCTCGTGCAGCAACTTTGACATTAATATGCCTGCATTATTAAACAAAACATCACACCCACCGGCTTCTTCTTTCACAAATTGTGTGAATTCCTGCATTTGGGTTTCGCTTGTAGCATCCAGTTGTCTATAATAGCAAATTGCATCTTTACTTTCCAGACGCTCCTCCAGCTCACTTTCTTTTTCAAGTCCGGCATAAACCACGTTTGCACCCGCATCCAAAAAGCTTTTGGCCGTTGCAAATCCTATGCCGGTAGAGCCGCCCACCACAACCACTGTTTTATCCTTAAATGAAATAGTCATAACACACCTCCATAACGATATTATTTGTACATCCTATCATATGGAATATTGTGCGTACACCGATTTTAAACATTTAAGTATAATTCATGTATTGAATAATATTATTTTATAATCTATTCTATCGCAAATGTGTCATAACCTCTGTTGTACCTTTTATCAAATGCATAAAAAACAGGTTGCTTTATCAGCAACCTGAGAAAAACTTATTTTTAATCTTTCACCGAAAAGCAAAATGATGTTTTATGTGTGTATACATCTGTTGGCTTTATTATCGGCGACGGAAAATGCGGATGATTAATAGCGTTTGGGTAATGCTGTGTTTCAAAACAAATACCCTCATGCATACCATAGTGTACACCACCTTTTCCTCCGGCGGTATTTAAAAATCCTGCTGTGTACACCTGCATACCCGGCATACTTGTATACACTTCTAAGCAAATTCCACTTGCATCGCTATACAAACTGGCAATAGGCTCGTTTTCTTTTTGTGAAATCACAAAGTTATGATCAATACCTTTTGTTATTTCTAGGTCTGAATGCGAAAGCACCGGCCCGATTTTTTTCGCCTTACGCAAATCTAAAGGTGTATCTTGCACTGCGCAAATTTCGCCTGTACTGATATTTTCTGCATCACTTTTAGTGTAGCTATCAGCACAAACCGATACATACTGTTCGTTTATTTTACCACTATCATGGCCACACAGATTAAAATAGCTGTGATTTGTCAAGCTTATCGGTGTTGCCATGTCTGTTTCAGCCTCGTAGCTTATTTCCAGACAGCCCGGCGCTGAAAAGCGGTACGACACCGACGCCTTTACTGTGCCGGGATATCCCTCTTCTCCATGCGGTGAATTAATGGAAAATACAACTGTTTCATCCTGAACATCCACATCCCACACTCTTCTTCCAAAGCCCAAAAATCCACCATGAATATGGTTTGGCGGATCGCTTTTTGAAAGCGTCCACACTTTATCGTGTAAAGAAAACTGTGCATTTTTTATACGTCCGGCACATCGCCCCACGCTGATTCCAAAAGAAGGTTCATTTTGCCTATAGCTATTTATATCCTCATATCCCAAACACACATCCAATAAATTCCCGTTTTTGTCCGGCACTGATAACGAATATATAAGCGCACCAAAAGAAAGTAGCTCTACTTGTGCCTTATGCCCATCACACAATGTAATTAAGTGAATATCTTTACCTTCTATCTGTCCTACACAGTTAATCTTCACCATATGAATCTCACTTATATTATTTATTTTAATATATTTATAGTCCACTTTCATCGTTAGTCTAAGTGAACAATCAAGTTCCTTAAAAGCTGTCATTGCACACAAATTCATGTACTAAATACCGGCTCAGCTTTATTTTTCATAAAGTACACCCAAAACAATTACAGTTTCATACGCGCTATACGATTTAATACTTCCACAACCACATGATGAGGGCAAGCTAAATTCATACGAATAAACCCATTGGCGCAATCGCCAAACATGCTGCCACCTTCTAAGATAACATGTGCTTCGTCAGCAATCTTTCTGACCAGTTCGCCTTCTTCGATTCCGCATGCACTAAAATCAAGCCACGCAAGATAAGTACCATCAGGTATATTAAATTTAACATTTGGAATATGCTCTTTCAAAAACTTATCTACATAAGCAAAGTTCTCATCAATCACTATTTTAAGCTCTTCCAGCCACTCTTCAGAGTCGTTATATCCTGCTATGGTTGATTCAAGAGTGAACGGAGACATCGTAACCTTGCCTGTATACTCGTTTATCTTGTTTCGTAAATTTTCGTTTTTAATAATTAGATTGGTACCGTGAGTTCCTGCAAGATTAAATGTTTTATTAACTGCTGTTGCCACAATAACATTTTCAATATTTTCAAGACTGATTGCAGATGTGACTGTTTTGCCTACTCGAATCAAGTCTGAATGCACTTCGTCTGAAAACACCACAACATTATACTTATTTGCAATATCTATCAGTCTTTGTACTTCCTCTTTCGACCATATATTTCCTGTGGGATTGTGAGGATTACACAGTATAAACAGCTTTGCAGTTTTGCAGCGCTCTTCAAAATCCGCAAAATCAATACTATAGTTATTATTTTCATCTTTAAGCAATAAGCTATTGGAAATTTTTCTTTTCGCTTCTAATATCTCTCTTGAGAATGGATAATACACCGGAGACTGAATGATAATTTCATCCCCACTATTAGTATATGTGCGAATCACATTTTTAATCGCCATAACTGTGCCATTGCTATATACAATCCAGTCTTTTTCAATTTCAGCATGATATCTTCTTTTATACCAGCTTATGATACTTTGATAATATTCATCTGTAAGTCCTGTATATCCGAATATCAGCTTATCAATTCTTTCCTTTAGCCTATTTATAATATGAGGCGAACAGGCAAAATCCATGTCAGCTATCCACATAGATATGGTGTCGTCATAATAATTCAGACCCAAAAAATTTCGAACCGTATCTCTGTTTGTTTTAGTTGAGCCTGTATTTTCTCTGCTCACATCACTCGTAAAATCGTACTTCATTTCAATTCTCCTTAAATATCAAATCATAAGTGGGACTAAACCATAACTGAAAAATTATAATAATGCTTGCAATCACTTCGAAAACAACATGAAGAATATCTCGCCAGCAACACTTGTTGCACTGTTTATTACCCTACAAATATATCCCGCTATATTTTTTTAGCATTATAAAGCTTTTAAAGATGTTCATGGCATAATAATCCGATCACTTTCATATCATTATACCATGAACATGCATACAATAAAATGAACTTTGAATGCTTTTATAAAAAAAGTTTGAATCAAATGTATAGAACATCATTTGAATATTTACAAAGTACGGTAAAGATGATAATATCAATGTTAGTTATAGCTAACCATTTAAAAGCGAGGAGTAAAAGAACATTTTATGAATATAAAGCGATTGGTTTGGCTTGTTATTGGTATTTTGGGGCTGGTGTTTGGTGCAGTGGGTGCAGTGGTGCCGTTGCTACCGGCTTTTCCTTTTTTATTAATTGCTGCTATAGGCTTTGGTAAAAGTAGCGAGAAACTAGACAAATGGTTTAAAGACACAACACTTTATAAAAAGAACTTGGAAAGTTATGTCAAAGGGCAGGGAATGACAAAGGCCACCAAGATACGTATTATTATTACCGTCACAATTTTAATAAGCATTGGATTTATTGCCATGCATGAAGTGCCTGTAGGTCAAATCATATTATTTTTTGTATGGATATTTCATTTACTATATTTCTTACTTCGTGTTAAAACAATATCCCATACCACCAGTGACAACGGGTAAGAAAGATAAAAACTCATACCTCACTTTAGCAAAATTAAAACTACAAATTAAAAAACTTAGATGATTATATCTTTTCATCTAAGTTTTTTATGTTTTATGCGCCTGTTCGAATTTAATATCAGCTCATATCAATCGAACTTACCAGGCTTTTCACGTATTCCTCAACTTTTTCAGAAGAGTTTTCACCATATTTTTCTATGATTTTAACAATAGCTGAACCAACTATAACTCCATCCGCTTTTTCCGACATTTTCTTTGCTTGCTCCGGCGTTGAAATTCCAAATCCAACAGATACAGGCAAGTTTGTTACTTCTCTTACAAGCCTCACCATACTGTCGATATCTGTTGCTATATTTTGCCTTACGCCTGTGACGCCCAAAGAAGAAACGAGATAAATAAATCCACTTGCATTTTTTGCAACCATTTTAATTCTTTCCTTTGACGTAGGTGCAATAAGCGATATGAAGTCAAGTCCTTGCGCCTCAAACACCTTTGAAAACTCCTCTTTTTCCTCAAAAGGAATATCCGGCAAAATTATTCCACTCATACCAATTTCGTTGCACTTTTTTGCAAATTTTTCTATCCCATACGAATACACAATATTTGCATATGTCATAAAAACCAGTGGCACTTTCACCTCAAGTGTCGCCACCATATCAAAAATGTTATCAGTTGTAATATTATTACTTAATGCACGCATGTTTGCCGATTGTATAACAACACCTTCAGCAGTAGGGTCGGAAAAAGGGATGCCCAGCTCGATTATGCTTGCACCTGATTTTTCAAGTGTGTAAATCAACTCTTTCGTAGTGTTCAAATTTGGGTCGCCACAAGTAATAAATGGGATGAATGCTTTTTTGTCTTTAAATGCGTTAGTTATTCTACTCATTCTACGATTTCCTTTCCTTTGTGTCGCGCAACAGATAGACAATCTTTATCGCCTCTGCCTGATAAATTAATAATAATGATTTGATCTTTATTCATTTTAGGTGCAATTTTCATTGCATGAGCAACTGCATGAGCACTTTCTATCGCCGGGATAATACCCTCGACTTTTGACAAATACTCAAATGCTTTTACTGATTCATCGTCAGTAATCGCCACATATTCTGCACGACCAATGTCATGTAAATTTGCGTGCTCGGGGCCTATTCCCGGGTAATCAAGCCCAGCTGAAATTGAATAAACAGGCGCAATTTGACCATACTCATCTTGGCAAAAATAACTTTTCATGCCGTGAAAAATCCCAAGTTTGCCAGTTGCTATTGTAGCTGCTGTATCGGCAGTATTCACTCCTCTACCTGCTGCTTCACAGCCTATAAGTTTTACGTCTTTATCCTCAATAAAGTTATAAAAAGCGCCAATAGCGTTTGAGCCTCCACCAATGCACGCAATAACTACATCCGGCAGTTTGCCCTCTTTTTCCATACACTGCTCTTTGATTTCCTTTGAAATAACTGCTTGAAAATCTCTAACAATTGTCGGAAATGGGTGAGGTCCCATTACTGAGCCAAGAACATAATGTGTGTCTGAAATTCTTGCGGTCCACTCGCGCATAGTTTCCGAGACTGCATCTTTTAGTGTTGCTGTTCCGCTGGTAACCGGGTTTACTTTAGCTCCTAAAAGCTCCATTTTATATACATTCAACGATTGTCTTTCGCAGTCCTCTTGACCCATGAAAATTTCACACTCCATGCCGAAAAGTGCCGCGGCTGTTGCTGTTGCAACACCGTGTTGGCCTGCTCCGGTTTCTGCTATAATTCTGGTTTTTCCCATTTTGTGTGCCAAAAGAACTTGACCCAATACGTTATTAATTTTGTGAGAACCTGTATGGTTTAAGTCCTCTCTTTTTAAGTAAATTTTTGCGCCTCCAAGGTCTTCTGACATTTTTTTAGCAAAATAAAGCCTTGACGGACGAGCTGTATACTCATTAAATAGCTCTGCAAGTTCTTTGTTAAACTCTTCGTCATTTTTATAAAATTCGTATGCCTTTTCAAGTTCAATCACAGCATTCATTAAAGTTTCGGGTATGTATTGCCCACCGTGAACTCCAAATTTTGTCTTATTCATTGCTATTGCTCCTAACTATGTCTATTATCTCTTTTATTTTCTTTGGGTTTTTCATTTTTTCGGTTTCAACACTACTGCTTAGATCGACTGCGTATGGACTAAATTTATCTATCGCAGTTTTAATATTTTCCGCACTTATACCACCTGCTAAAATGAACTTCTTATCAACACTTTCTATTATGCCCCAGTCAAAAACCTCGCCTGTGCCATACCCATTATCAAGCAACACCACATCGGCAATAGAATTTTTCGCCTTATCTAAATCATTGGAATTTTCGATTTTATAGGCTTTCCAAATTTCCGTATTCGACATTTTTTTGCGCAGCTTCTCAATATAGTCATCATCCTCGCTACCATGAAGCTGAATTATATCGCAAGTTCCTGCAAATTTTTCTATATATTCAATAGGCTTATCAACAAAAACACACACAGACTTTATACTCTTGTCCAGCCGTGAAATCAAATATTTTGCCATGCTGAAATTTATACTTCTATGGCTTTTTGGAAAGTCCATTATAAATCCTGCAAAATCAGGTTTTGCATTGTTTACATACTCAATATCTATTTCGCGAAAGAGCCCGCAAATTTTAATTTTGCTCATATTCATATTCCTTAATCGTTTGAATAAAGCATTTTACATTTTCAGAACGCATTAACGCTTCGCCGATAAGAAGCGAATTTGCACCGTTTTTCACCAATTTGATTCCATCATCGGGTGTTAAAATCCCACTTTCTGCGACATAAATCATATCACTTGGAATAAAGCTTTTTAGCTCAGTTGCGTTATTTAAGTTCACAGTGAAATCTTTTAAGTTTCGGTTGTTTACTCCGATTATTCTGGCTCCGCAATTTTTAGCAATCAAAATTTCATCTTCATCATGTGTTTCCACCAGCGCTGATATGCCCAAATTATTACAAATTTCCAAATACTTCTTGATTTGATCTTCACTTAAAATCGAAACTATCAGTAAAACTGCATCTGCACCCATGACTTTTGCTTGATATATTTGATATTCATCTATGGTAAAATCTTTTCTCAACATCGGAAGGGTGACTTTTTGTCTGATTTCTCTAAATATTTCATCACTACCCAAAAACCATTTTGGCTCGGTAAGCACAGAAATACAATTTGCTCCGCTTTTTTCGTAGTTTATCGCTATGTCCAGATATGGAAATTCCTCAGAGATAATCCCCTTTGAAGGCGACGCTTTCTTCACCTCACATATAAGGCTTGGAGCATCGGATTTTAAAGCTTTTTCAAATCGAAAATCACCTTTAGGCATGTTTAATGCCATAGTTTTCATGTCATTTAAACAAGTGACTTTTTCATCTTCTAAAACTCTGCTTTTCGCAAATTTTGCAAGTTCATCTAAAATCAACATCATTCCTCCTAGCTGTTTGAAAACTTGATAAATTCATCAAGTTTTGTCATTGCTTTTCCGCTGTCTAAAATTTCTTTGATTTCTACAATTGCCTCTTTTAAAGTTATGCCATCTTTTGAAATATATAAAGCTGCTGCTGAGTTTAAAACCACTGCGTCACGTTTTGCGCCTTGCTCTCCGCTTAAAATTTTTCTTGTGATTTCAGCATTTTCTTGCGCTGTACCTCCAAGTAAATCAGACTTATCATATAAACAAAATCCATGCTCTGCCGGATCTATTTCGTAGGTTTTATACCATCCACTTCTAATTTCACAAACTTTTGTGGGTGCTGAAATTGATATTTCATCCAATCCATCTGTTCCGTAAACCACCATAGCACGCTTAACCCCAAGCCTTGTCAAAACCTCTGCAAGTGGCTCAACAAGGCTCTCATCATACACTCCCATGAGCTGCATACTTGCACCTAACGGATTGGAAAGCGGACCCAAAATGTTGAAAATCGTCCGAACTCCCAGCTCTTTTCGTACCGGAGCAACATTCTTCATTGCGCTGTGATACAAAGGTGCGAAAAGAAAGCAAATCCCTATATCATCCAGTAGTTGCATGCTTTTTTCGGGTGTAATATTTATTTTCACGCCTAGCGCCTCCAAAACATCCGCAGATCCGCATTTACTTGAAGCGGCTCTGTTTCCGTGCTTTGCAACAGGAATCCCGGCACTTGCTAAAACTATCGCAGATGTTGTTGAAATATTAAATGAATTTGAGCTATCGCCACCTGTACCAACAATTTCAAGCACATCTTTATCATTCAATAGTTTTGTGGCATGTGTGCGCATACTTTTTGCAGAGGCAACAATTTCATCAATTGTTTCACCTTTCATTGCAAGCGCTGTTAGGTATGAGCCAATTTGAACATCTGATGTTTTTCCACTCATGATTTCGTCCATGACATCATACGCCAACTCCGGCGACAAATTTTCCTTGCCCAGCAGTTTACATATCGCTTCCTTAATCATTTGTTTACCTCCAAAAAATTCTTTATTAGTATTTTCCCACAAGGAGTTAGTATTGACTCAGGGTGAAACTGTACTCCGAAAATCGGATACTGTATGTGTTCAATCGCCATAATTTCGCCGTCTTCGGTAATAGCTGTTATCGACAACTCACTTGGCATAGTACTTTCTAGCGCTGCTAAGGAATGATATCTCGCAACTAACATTTCGCCATCTATGCCTTTGAACAGCTTACTATTATTGGGTGTGATTTTGGATTGTTTCCCGTGCATAACCTCTTTTGCATAGCTGATTGTTGCTCCGAACGATTCACAAATTGATTGATGACCTAGGCAAACCCCTAGCATAGGATATTTTGTATGAAGTTTTTTTATAACTTCAAGGCAAACGCCTGCATCTTTAGGTCTTTTAGGTCCTGGAGATAAAATTATATGTGTGGGCGATAATTCATCTATCTGCTCAACTGTCATTTCATCGTTTTTTATGACTTTCACGTCAGGATTTATTTCACCGATTACTTGGTATAAATTGTAAGAAAAACTATCATAATTATCTATTATCAATACCATTTTTACTCCTCCAATACTGAAACCACTGATTTCGCTTTATTTATGCATTCTTCGTATTCACTTGCAGCGTCAGAGTCCATTACGATTCCGGCACCTGAACGAATGAAAATTTTGTTGTTTTTCTTAAACGCAAGCCTTATCGCAATACAGGTGTCAATATTTCCGTTCAAATCCAAATATCCGATAGCTCCACCATAAACACCACGTTTTTCGTTTTCAAGTTCATCAATTATTTCCATTGCGCGAATTTTCGGCGCTCCTGACAACGTGCCTGCCGGAAGGATTGCATCTAGCGCATCCAGTGCATCTTTATCACTTTTAACAACGCCTGTAACCGTCGATCCAATATGCATCACTGTGGAAAACCTGAGTACTTTCATATACTCTTCCACCTTAACTGTACCAAACTCACTAATTTTACCAATATCGTTTCTGCCTAGATCCACAAGCATGTTATGCTCTGCAATCTCTTTTTTATCAGCTAACAGTTCCTTTTCAAGGATCAAGTCTTCTTGTTCTGTTGCGCCTCTTTTTCGCGTGCCTGCTAGTGGATATGTCATCACCTTTTTATCCAAAACTTTCACCAAAGTTTCGGGAGATGCTCCGGCCATTTCGATATCTTTGCTTGAAAAATAAAACATATATGGCGATGGATTTTTCTTTTTTAGCTTTTCATACACATCGATAAGGCTTCCTGTGAAATCTGCAGAGAGTCTGTTTGATAATACAACTTGGAAAATATCACCTTCAAAAATATATTGCTTGGCGCGCTCCACCATCTTCATAAACTGTTTTTTTTCAAAAGTGGGTTTGATTTTGGATAGTAGCTTGCCTTTTTCTTCCACTGCACTTTCACCGTTTTCAATAACATTCTGCATTTTTCCAAGTTCTAAGTGTGCTTTATTATAGTTTTCTGCAAGATTATCCGTTGTGATGTTAACAATCAGAATGATTTTCTTCAAAAGATTATCAATTGCAATAACTTTATCAAAAAGCATCAAGTCCACATCGTTAAAATTTTCTTCATCATTTGCTTCAAGCTTAAGTTTTGGTATACTATATTTAATAAAATCATATGAAAAATATCCAACCAAACCTCCTGTAAACGGAGGCAAATTTTCAATTTTTGGGCTTTTTCTCTCATCTAAAATCCGTCTTATATATTCATGGGGAGTGACATTGTCAATTTCAATTGTCATGCCCGAGTTGATTTTCACAACGCCGTCCTTTGCAGTTATTTCTAAAATCGGATCAAACCCTAAAAAGCTATACCTGCCAAGATTTTTGTTATCTTCGCACGACTCTAATATAAATACGTTTTGACTAATATTTTTAAGCTTTCTGTAAATTTCTATTGTATCGCAAGACAAATCTATCGTTTTTGTTATTGGAGCTGATTTGTAATCTCCTTTTTCAAGAATCTTCTTGATTTCCTCCAAAGTTTTCATAGCTACCTCCCATTATTTTGAATAAAAAAAGTCCTCGACAGAAATTAATCTGTCAAGGACGAGAATATACAATACCCGTGGTACCACCTTGATTTACAGGGGACAAGCCCTCTGTACACTTAGCGAAATGCCAACACATTTCCGGCTACTTACGTAAGCCACACGTCTTGGTATACTAGGGATTTCTCCTTTTGACCAAGCCCTCAGCGGTCCATTTAATAAGCAGTTGCTGTCAGGTTCTCACCATCCCCGACTCTCTGGAAGTTCTTTTCTTATTTTTATCTCCGCTTCAACGGTTTAACATATTAAATTTTATTTATACTATCACACTTTACTAAAATTGTCAACGAGTATAAAGCTTGCATGATAAATACTCCGTTATACAAAATCATACATAGCATCACAAATGCCAAATTGCGCAATCAATATATATGGTATATAATATTAAAATGTTTCATGCCTTTAAATAACGTTTTGCAACATAAAATATATAGTTAATTAGCAGGATAGTAAAGATGATGAAAAGGGTTTTGAGAAATGGCGCTCTCGCCATAGTGGTTTTGTTTCTTTGCTTTGCATTTGCCGGCCAAACTCCATTTTACATGCAAGGGCAAGTACAAAAAATGGAAGATATGTCCACGCAAGACATTCAGGTATCGGTGATAGATGATAGCACCTTACGGCTTGAAAATCAAATCAAAGGCAGTGGTATGGCCTATAGCTGGCTGATACGCAACACCATCAATAACACCGAAGTGTACAATGACGAAATGCTGGCCAAAGCAGAAAATGATGTGATTGAAATTTCCTATCAGGAGCTTTCGAGCCTTTCTTTTCAGGCAATTATTGAATATAATGGCATCAAATACACAAGCAACACTTTTTTTATGCAAAGCAGCGGCGAGCTTTTAGAAGCTACCGATAGCACTGCCACAACCGATGTTGCCACTGCAAAGATGTCAAGAGATATTGGCGACATAGCTTCTCTTGCCTTTTTGCTTTTCTTAGCAGTCACGATTTTATTTTATTATATGCTTCCAAAACGCCTACAATGGGTGGTTTTGCTTTTGGCAAGCACCGTATTTTATTTACTATCCGGCATACAATATTTCATTTTCATTCTTTTCTCTTCGGTTGTAGTGTTTTTATCCGCAAGAAAAATGGCTTTGCTTCATAACAACTACAAAAAAACTATTGAGAATATCACAGATGCAGGCCTTATAAAAACACACAAAAAACAACTACAAAAAGAAGCTAGGCACTGGCTATTCACGGCATTATTTGGCACGCTTTTTGTGATGCTGGTGATTAAATACACAGCCTTTTTTACCGAAAATGTAAATGCATTATTTAATCTAAACATTCCTCTGGTTTCACTGGTGATGCCACTGGGCTTGTCTTTTTACACCTTTATTTTAGTGTCTTATCTTATTGATGTATATCGCGGCAAATACCTAGCCGAAAACAATTTTTTTAAGTTCCTTTTATTTGTTTCTTTTTTCCCTCATGTGTCGCAAGGTCCTATTTCAAGGTTCGATGACTTGGCCGTGCAATTTTTGAAAAAACATGCTTTTTCTTTTAACAATTTATGCTATTCGGCACAGCGCATCCTATGGGGCTTTTTTGTCAAGTTGGTGCTGGCCGACAGGCTGGGCCTTTTGGCAAGTGGTGTATACGATAGCTACAAAGACCAAAGCTGGCAAATGCTGACACTGGCCACCATCGCTTATTCCATTCAAATTTATGCTGATTTTTACAGTAGCATGGAAATTGCCATAGGTTGTGCACAGCTGTTTGATATAAAATTAAGCGAAAACTTTATGCGCCCTTATTTTTCTGTCACCATGCCCGAATTTTGGAGGCGCTGGCATATCACCCTGGGCACATGGTTTCGGGACTATATTTTTTACCCCATCTCGGTAAACCGCACTTTAATGAAGTTCAATGTTTGGGCACGTAAAACGTGGGGAGCGCATGCGTCCAGAGTGCTGGCGTCTGCACCGCCTATTATGAGTGTGTGGATATTGACTGGGCTATGGCATGGCGCTTCTTGGAACTTTGTGGTCTGGGGTCTGTTTCACGGTGTATTGATTTTACTTAGTACCGCATTTTCAGAGCCTTTTCAAAGCACACTGAAAAAATGGGGTGTTCCTACACAGTCTGCCGTCTACAAATTATTACAAATGGGCAAGGTGTTTTTTCTGTGTTCAATAGGGCGTGTCTTTTTCAGGTCAGAATCAGTTTCGATGGCCATAGATATTTTCAAAAACATCGCAAGTCTGTCCTCGCCCAGTGCCATAATAAATGATCTTGCACTTTATTACACTTGGCTCGACGGTGTTGTTTTATTGGTTGGCCTGCTTATGTTTTTAACCGTAAGCATCATTCAAGAACGTGTTGGCAGTGTACGCCCCAAAATTGCAAAGCTGAGCATACCGGTAAGGTGGAGTATTTGGATTGTATTGATACTGGGTACAGTGATTTTTGGCATCTATGGCCCGGGCACCTCACCTGTGTTTTTATATGAAAATTTCTAAGTATCAAGGGTGCACATTCTTATCTCCGGTGCGAAAACAATTTTCACACACAGCTATTCGTTCGCATCCCTGTCACTTAAGGAGACTTCCCAATGAAAAAAATAGCCCATCGCATTGTCAGTACGGTTTTGTTTTTTGCCATTGTCGGCACATTGCTGATGGTAATCGGAAGAATTACCATTCCCTCTTTAATCACTAAAAAGCAAACACTTTTATATGAAAGTGCAATAGAAAACAGCATAGATATTGCATTTATAGGCAGCAGCTCCTCTTATCGATACTATAACATCATGGATATTTGGGACAGTTACGGCCTTACGTCTTGCACCTATTTCGGGGTAGATTTACCGTTTGAATTCACCATTCCCATGATGGACTACGCGCAAACCATGCAATCTCCGCAGTTATATGTAATTGACCTGAGAAGTGTTTTGGAAAACGAGTTTCAAATTCGCTATTTTGGAGAACATGAAACGTCGGTTCATCAAGAGGCCTTTGCCAATGCACTGGACTTGCTGAAAGATCCTGTAAGCCGAGCACAAGTCGTGTTAGACAATCAGTATTTTGAAGATGAAAAGTATTTGCAAATTTTCAAGCTTTTGTACAACCACGAGGCCTTCGCTATCAGCATGTCTAGGCTGGGTACCGAACCTTTAGCCTTTCATGGAAATCAAGCAATGATGTTGAAAATTGAAAATGTAAGCGATTCGTATGTGGATTTCTCGCAAGCAAGCGATAGTGAATATATCCTTACAGACGAAACAAAACAATATCTTTCAGAAGTTTTTGATTATTGCAATCAAAATAACCTTAATGTATATTTCACTTTCACGCCATACGTGGACGCAGTAAACGCGCAAGATCACAACATACGTCGTGAGATAGGCGAGTATGTTACAGAAAATGGGTTTTATTTCACAGATTTTCGCAGCAAGTTTGATGAAATAAACCTCAATACCAAAACCGATTTTTATGATACACGCCATGTGAATTTGATAGGTGCTGAAAAATATACTCAGTTTGCAATGGAATACTTTTTAGATGCCTATGCTATTGTGCCAAACTATACGCCAGAAATTGTAAGCACTTGGAACGCACAATATGACAATTGGATAGGTGTACGTGAGTAAAATAACACGCCGAGATAAACATAGCCCTATGCTCGCCTAAAGGATAAACATATGATACAAGAAAATAAGACTGTGCTACAATGCATCAAAACCTATGCAGAAAAAACACCACACAAAATGGCCGTAGCTGATGTGAATACATCTCTTTGCTACCGGGAATACTGGGACAAAATACAAAATGCTGCCGGATTTTTGGAAAGTATCGGCACGCAAAAAGGCGAATATATCCTAATAAAAGCCTCGCAAACGGTGGAGTTTTTGGTGATGTGCCATGCGGTGCAGCTAGTCGGCGCCATCTGTGTGCCATTAGAAAGAAGTGCAAACAAGGGCAGAGTACTGGAAATCTTGCAGGAAACCGGCGGCAAAAAAGTGTTTGGCGAAATAGAGGGCTGTGCTTGCTGCAGCATAAAAGATGCTTTTTGCTATAAATCTGCCAACGTGGATTTTTCTATGCCAAATGAAAAAGATGAAGCAATGGTATTGTTCACAACAGGCACTACAGGAAAATCAAAGGGAATTGTAATAACATACAGCGCAGAATTTGCTGTGGCTGAAAACGTGTTGTTTGGCGTTGAGATGAAACAAGACAACGTGGAAATGATTCCGATGCCCATGAACCATTCGTTTAGCCTACGTCGATATTTTTCCAATATGCTCAATGGCAGTAGCGTGGTTCTTGTCGACGGAGTATTTTTTGTAAAAATCCTATTTGAAATGATGGAAAAACACAAAGTGACTGCCCTTGCCATGGCGCCGGCGGCCATGAATATCATTTTGAAGCTGACAAAAGATAAATTGGCGCAATATGCAGGCCAGCTGGATTATATTCAGTTTGGCGCAGCGCCCCTGGCCGAGGCCGACAAAGAACATTTGTTACATCTTTTACCCGGCTTACGGCTTTATAACATCTACGGCTCCACTGAAATGGGTTGTGCGTGTATTTTAAATTTCAGTTCCAAAGATAATCGCCCGCAATGTATTGGATATCCTGCAAAAAATGCCGTGTTCACCATTGTAGATGAAATGGGCATGCGAATAAATCACGCAACTGCTGAAAATCCGGGGTATCTATCCTACACAGGCTCTATGGCCATGAAAGGCTATCTTAACGATATAACCCTTACCGAAAAAACTATTGTGAACGGGTATTTAAAATCAAACGATTTAGGCTATATAGATGCGCAAGGTCGTGTGTATATGCTGGGTAGGGCCGACGATATCATCATTAGTGGCGGCAACAAAATATCTCCTTTAGAGGTAGAAGAAGCGGCAAAAAAATATAAAGGCGTGCTGAATTGTATCTGCAAAAGCAAAAATGACACTCTGCTGGGGGCTGTGCCTGTTCTCTATATTGTGGCCGATGAAAACCTTGATATTGCAAAACTGGCAGAGCATCTCACGAATCTACTGGAGGATTTCAAGCGCCCACGCAGCATTAAAAAAATTCAAAAAGTTCCAAGGACGTACAACGATAAAATCGACAGAAAAGTAGATATCGATTTATAATAAAAGGAGATAAAAAATGAGAGAGCAAATTATTGAAATTTTGCAAAATATCCATCCCGGTGTGGATTATGAAACAGAAACCACTTTAGTGGATTCTCGCATTTTGGATTCTCTATCCATCATTGCCCTGGTGAGCGAGTTGAATTTTGCCTTTTCAGTTGAAATTGACGTGCTGGATTTGGTACCAAAAAATTTAAACTCAGTGGATGACATTATGCATCTGGTAAATAGCCTACAATAAACAAAAACCATTTGATAATGGGCTAATTACTGTAAGCCTGATCATCTACACTGTAGGTTTACTTGTGTTTTTCATAATGTACAGTGCTTATGGTGGGAAAAGAGTTTAATAGCCTACTAAATAAGGCCTAAGCATAATGCTTGGCCTAACCTGCCCTGATACAGTTTTACCCACTGCCATACTTTGGCAAGTGGGTATTTTTTTGTTCTTTATTCATTGTAGCATTCTTTTAAATCCTATAATTATCTTTAAAAAAGAATAAAAGTTTTTCTTGCCCAATATTGCCACTGAGGCAGTAATTATCCAACACTTTTCCGTCTTCTATATGAATCACATCATCACAGCACCTTAAAATAAACTCAGGATCATGCGTTACTATAATCACTGTTTTACCACTCTCTGCAAGCTCGTTTGAGTATCCTGAAAACGCAAAAATGTTCCTGTGCATAAGATTTTCCATATTTAATTTTTCTGCTACTTCGTCTACTCTAGCTAGTATATCTTCTTTGTCCCAGCCGTGGTTTTCCGGGGCAAAAGCAATTTCCGAAGTTGTATCAACATTAAAAAACTGAGAGCGTGGGTTTTGGAACACAGAGCCCACTTTTTTAGAAATATCAAAAAGTGACATATCTTTATGTTCTTTGCCGTTAATGGTTATGTTTTCGCTAAGCTCGCCATCATAATAATGTGGAATAATACCATTTAACAGCCTTGTAATTGTGGCTTTTCCACTGCCCGAACCACCACAAAAAAATATAAATTCACCTTTGTTTATTTCTAAATTTATATCATATAGCCTACCACCGTTTTCACCGGTTAGGTATAGGATGATTATGCCTCGAAGGTGCTTTTGATAGTGTCAGGGAAAGTGTTCTGATTTCAAAATCACTTTTCAGGAGGCAAATTATCAACATTATCGGAATGATAGGCTTGCGATACAGCTACGCAAAGCAGGAATTTGCAAAGAAGTCTGAAAATGTATTGATCATTGTGCAAGTCTTGTGATTTTTTGCTTTTTAAAATATTTACTATCCGTTTTATTGGACATGTGGTGTGATAGAATATAAGTACAATAAGTATTCACCATATACTAACGCAAGAGTTAGTATGAAAATAAAGAAGAGGTAAGAGCTATGGCTGACTTTGTAACAATTACAGGTTTATCACACTATTATGGAAAAGAAGCGTTTGAAAAAGAGCAAGTTATCACTTTGACAAAAGAGCCTGAAAATAAATACGATAAAGAGGCAATTATGGCGGAGTTTCATCCACTGGGAAAAGTTGGATACGTGGCAAATAGTCCACGCACAGTTATCGGAGAATGCATGAGCGCCGGAAGAGTTTACGATAAGTTCGAAGACACATGCCAGGCCGTTGTCAAGTTTGTTTTACCCAATGGCATTGTATGTGAGCTTACCGTTTGATCTTTGCAGAACTATAACTATCCGTTTTATTGTATAGTTAATATCTTGCCAATAGAGAAAATTTACAAGCAGTTAAAAAGCTTGGGGGAGATATATAGATGAAAACAGAGTTTATTGATTTTTGTGAAATTAGAGCACACACATTCGGTTAAAGCAAAGTAGTAATTGAAATTATAGTGTGATTTTATATGATAATAAAACAGAGAGGTGAGAATATGTTATATGTTATTTTGGCTGTAATATTACTTCCGTATTATGTGCTTAAAACTTTACTCAGCATAAAATGGTAAAAACCGCCAAATGGCGGTTTTTTTAATGCTTCTTTTACTGTCATATGTATCTTGGATATTAGCAGTATGGTCTTTGAGCCGAATAGTTTATATCCTGTATATTTTAATAGGTTTCTTTCAACCTCGTGACAATGTCAATATCAGCCGGGCAAAACTCGAGTTTATTTATGTCGCTGATGGAAATCCATTTGATATCATTGTTCTCTATATTTTTTGGTGTGCCGGAAGTTATTTTCGCAGCATATTAGATTGTCGTGATTCTAATAAATATGAACTTAAAACGCTAAAGCTGAGATGCACAAAAATAAAAGGCACAAACTTAAAAGTTTGTGCCTTTTATTTTCACTATCCTAATGCGAGTATTAACTGCTATGTGATTGGAATGTGAAAGCTTTTAGGAAGATATTAGCGGAGTATTAATATTTTACATTCCAATTATAGACGTCACATTTTTAATATCATTCCATGACATTATCATAAAAAACTATTGATTTTTGTTCCAAAAAGAACTATAATGTTCCAAATAGAACAAAAAAAAGGAGAGTGTACATGTTTTCACCTAAAGATTATCTCTACACCATAGCTACAAGGCGCAAGGAATATTTTACCGATCTTTTGGCAGAAGAAGGTATACACTTATTAGAGGCTGAGGTTTTAATGTTTTTACATTTAAATCCCGACTCTAACACTTTGACAGACATAATAAATGCCAAAGACTTTACAAAATCTCATGTATCAACAGCAATTTCACACCTTGAGAATATGGGGTATCTATCCAAAGGCACTACCGAAAAAAACAAAAAGACTATTAGACTAACGCTACTGCCGGACAGTCAGCCACTTATAGACCGACTATTTAGCTGTGCTGAAGATTTTCATAATAAAGCACTTGAAGGCATATCGAAAGTAGAGATAGACGAAATAGATAGGCTACTTAAAAAAATATGTAGCAATCTAAAGGAGGATAACTAAATGGAAACACTGATTATTTGTATAATCGCAGGCATGGGTGCAGGACTTGGAACTGGATTTGCCGGAATGAGTGCGGCGGTAGTAATTTCGCCTATGCTTATAACTTTTTTGGGAATGAACCCTTACGAAGCTATAGGAATAGCTTTAGCATCTGATGTTCTTGCAAGTGCAGTTTCGGCATACACTTATGGCAAAAATAAAAATATTGATATAAAAAACAGCAAAACTTTGTTTATCAGTGTACTTGTATTTACATTTATTGGTGCATTTTTAGCACAACTCGTTCCAACGAGCACTATGGGTAATTTAACCGTATATGCATCACTTATTATGGGGATTAACTTCTTTGTTAAATCATTCAAAGAACAAAAACCGAAAGAACCACGAGAGTTTAAAGGCTATCTAAAAACTGTTTTGCCACTACTTTGTGGTTCTGTAATTGGTTTAATATGTGGCTTTATCGGTTCAGGAGGTGGAATTATGATGTTGATTTTACTTACCACAGTTTTAGGATATGAACTTAAAACCGCTGTTGGAACAAGCGTATTTATTATGACTTTCACAGCGCTATTTGGGTCAATATCTCACTTCTCACTTCAAGGCATAATGCCCGATCCATTTATTTTCGCAGCTTGCGTAGCTTCGACGCTCATCTTCGCCTTACTTGGAGCGAGATTCGCAAATAAAGCAGAGCCACGAAAGCTAAATGGTGTGACAGGTACTGTGCTTGTGAGTTTAGGTGTGTTTATGATAGTGGCAGAGCGATTGCCGATGTTAATGGGATAAAGAGAACATTTATGGAAATTTAAGTAATTTTTTGAAGATTTTTAGTATTGTAGCAGTTTGGTTTACTATTTCAGAACTACCAAGATATTTATTATATATTCCTCCAGCCATGATGGAGCATTTAAGCACAATCCCGAATATGGGCAATTTTGGAGTTTTTGAAGTAATTGCGAGTACAATATTAGCTTGCATTATTATGTTTTTTATTTATTGGCTTTGTGCTATCACATTTGGCAATAATAAAAAAGCTGTTTTAATAAGTTCAACTGTTACATGGCTTGCAATTTTTGCTTTTTATTGGTTATCTTGTGTTTCTATGCATACAGCTGAGTGGAAAACCTTTTAGTTACTTTGCCACTTGCTTATTTAGAAATACTTGTATCCTCATATCTATGTTACAGATTCTACCCAAAGAAATGGCTTTGATAAATACAAAGGAGCAGCTGACTAAAATTTGAAATTAAGAAATAAAAACAAAAAGACACAGACTTTTGTAAGTATGTGTCTTTTGTATCCACTATCCTTATGCAAGTATTAACTGGGATATAGTGGGCGTATAAAGCAGAACAGTGAAAAAGGTTGGAACTATATTAATAAATATGCTCCAACCTAATATACTAATTTAATTATAAATACCTACCTGTTACACTATTGTCAGAGAGCGAAACTTCAAACGGTGTACCTGTAGCTATAATCTCCCCACCTTTATCACCGCCGAATGGCCCAAGCTCTATGATATAGTCACTTTTTGCTAAAATATCTGTATTATGCTCGATTACAAATACCGAGTTATTTTGGCTTACAAGTTTTTGAAGTAATGCTAAAAGTTTTTCGCTGTCCGATGGGTGAAGCCCTGTGGTCGGCTCGTCTAGTAGATATAACGTGTGACCACTACCCACTTTTGCAAGTTCTTTTGACAGTTTAAGTCGCTGACATTCACCACCTGAAAGTGTAGTTGTCGATTGTCCAAGTTTTAAATACGCAAGACCGACTTCGTTTATAACGCTAAGTTTTTTGTAAATTTCGTGGTTTCCCTCAAAAAACTCTAAGTTTTCAAGCACAGTTATATTTAAAACATCGGAAATACTTTTGCCCTTGTATGTTACAGATAACACTTTCTTTTTAAATCTATGCCCTTTGCAAACAGGGCAGATAACCTCCACATCATCTAAAAACTGCATATCAAGGGCGATTACTCCAAGTCCTTCGCATTTTTCACAGCGCCCACCTTTAACATTAAAAGAAAAATCAGCAGGCTTAAGTTT
>CAYIZZ010000005.1:0-44199 GCA_964367945.1 uncultured Oscillospiraceae bacterium
TTTCCTAAAGTGTTGTAATATGATACCAAAATCTTTCCCTCCTTTGTGGGTATTGTCATAACCCACGCATAGTATTAAAGCTATATCAAATTTTCACTATCACTTTTACATTTCACAATACACTGTAACCATAAAGATATACAGTGCCAATATATTATACAACTTGTGCATGTTCTTGTACAGAGAAAATACGGTGAAAATACGCAAATACGGAAAAAATGGCCATTTTATACAAAGCAAACTATGTTTTTCCGTTGCTCTGTGCATGGCCATTATTTAATCATCTCATTTCATGAGCTATAAATATATTATTATATTTCCTCGGCTAATTAAACTTTACAAAATGTATGCTCTATTTCACCTATATACATACGGTGATAGTCTTGCTCAGGATAGTGAGCTTTGCTTATGCTGCTATCTAAAAATCCTTCTTTCACCATGTCTTGTATATATAATTTACGGCATATCAACACCAAGCTAGCTTCCTCAAACGCCGGAACACCCACAAACTCGTTAACATGCAATCCTGCTTCAGCCATTTTATCGCTGTCACGGCCGCTTTTTGTTCCCAGCAGTGCCAACTCGTCACGGTACTTACCCTTTTCAAAAAATGACAAAGAGTAGTAGTCATGTGCTTCCATAAACTCTTTGGTGTAGCGCTGTGGGCGCACATATGCCGTTGATACCGGCTTGTTCCATAAAATACCCACTTGACCCCAACTGGCTGTCATTGCGTTACAGTTTTCTTTTGTTCCTGCCGTCACCAACATCCAGCTCGTGCCAATACGCTCAAACATATTATCTTGCACTTCTTGTATTGTTCTTTTCACAAAAGGCATAAATTATCTCCTTATTAGCTTATTTCATATTATTCCACAACGGTGTAGGATACATTCCGCTGTCGTGCTTCTCCTTTATGCTTTGCATAACCGATGGCTTGTCTTCTTGATATGTAACACCTTGCCAAATATCTGTGCTTTGTAGCACTTTTACGTCTGACTCGCCTTTTTCAATCAGCTCGCCCACATAATTAGGTAAAAGGCTTTCGCATTTTTCAGGATTTTTAGGGATTTCAGCATCTAAAAATTGCGAGAAATCCCTTTGTGCTTTTTCTAAAATTCCTGTTTCAAATCCCCAGAAATTCATGCTTACCAACGTGCCTTGTGGTAAGTCTGTCCAGCTGTTTCCGTCATCCTCGGTATATGCTGCGCCGTTTTCTGTCTTTTTGATTTTAGTGCGCTCTACGATATCGCTCAAAAATCCGTTTTCATCTGCCATGCAGACACCACGCGACACTGTGCCGTGATCCGTGACAGTGTTTTCAATAAGATATCCCACCATAGCATAGTGTTCTTTTGCGTCTTCTTTTGACTCTTTTGTTAAAAAATCATATATCGCCTTATATGCCTGCGGACCATAATAATCATCGGCATTAATTACCGCAAACGGGCCATCAATTTTTTCAGCTGCTGCCATTACTGCATGTGTGGTTCCCCATGGTTTCACACGGCCTTCAGGCACACTATACCCTTTTGGCAGCATATCCAGTTCCTGAAAAGCATATTCCACTTCAATGTTTTGTGCCATACGCTCGCCTATAGCTTCTTTAAAGTCTTTTTCAATGGCGTGCTTGATGATAAACACCACTTTTTCAAAGCCTGCTTTTTTTGCGTCATATAGCGAATAATCAATAATCAATTCACCGTTTGGGCCGATGGGATCAATTTGCTTTAGTCCACCATAACGGCTGCCCATTCCTGCCGCAAGTACCACCAATACCGGTTTTTTCACAACAGCACCACCTTTTCTTTTTACTTATTCATACCCTTTAGGGTTTTTACTTTGCCAGTTCCAGCTATGTGCGCACATTTCAGCAATGCCATATTCAGCCTGCCAGCCCAGTTCTTCTTTCGCCTTTTTTGTGTCGGCATACACCGTGGCAATGTCGCCAGGTCTGCGCTCTGATATCACATATGGAATCTCTTTACCACACGCCTTTTCATATGCTTTTATCACTTCCAAAACGCTGTATCCTTGGCCTGTACCAAGATTGCATATGTTCAGTCCATCGTTTTCTTTCAGCTTCTTCATGGCGGCCACATGACCTTTTGCCAAGTCCACCACATGGATATAATCCCTCACGCCTGTACCGTCATGCGTGTCATAATCATTTCCAAACACATTCACAGCCGCTAGCTCGCCCACCGCCACTTTGGCAATATACGGCACTAAATTATTTGGAATACCTGCGGGATCCTCCCCTATACGTCCGCATGGGTGCGCACCGATGGGGTTGAAGTATCTAAGCAGAGCCACTTGCATTTTAGGTTCTGCCTTGCAATAGTCTATCAGGATTTTTTCTATCATAAGTTTCGTTTGCCCGTAAGGGTTCATCGCACTTGTGGGAAATCCTTCATTCACAGGCACACTTTCAGGCTCGCCGTACACTGTGGCTGAAGAGGAAAACACGAAACTATTTACATTATATTTCCGCATAACATCCAGCAAATTAAGTGTACTAACCAAATTGTTTTTATAATATTCAAGTGGCTTTTGCACACTTTCGCCCACTGCTTTTAGCGCAGCAAAATGTATCACTGATTCTATGTCGCTATTTTCTTTAAACACATTATCAAGCTTTGCCTCATCACATATATCAACATCATAAAACCGCAACGATTTACCGGTGATTTCCTCCACCCTTTTCACAGCTTCCTTGCTAGAGTTCACAAGATTGTCCGCCACTATCACATCATAACCGGCTTCAAGAAGTTCTACACAGGTATGACTACCAATATACCCTGCGCCTCCACTCACCAAAATAGCCATTAGGTACCTCTTTTCTTATGTTTTAAATAACACGTACACGCACAACACCATCCAAAGCTTTCAGCTGTGCAACATCGTCCTCACTTATTTTAGCTTGCACATCAATAATAGTATATGCAAAGTCGCCCCTGCTTTTGTTTGTCATGTTTTCAATATTCACACCTGACTGATTTAAAACACCGGTCAGGCCGGCCAAAATACCTTTTTCATTGCGGTTTATCACGCAAATACGGCTGCCTGCGCTGCGTGGCACCGAAATATTCGGTAAATTCACACTGTTTACTATATTACCATTAATAAGATAATCTTTCAGCTGTGTTGCCGCCATCACAGCACAATTATCTTCACTTTCAGGTGTAGACGCGCCAAGATGCGGGATACATGTGACGCCAGGCTGATCAATCAGGTCTGCTACCGGAAAGTCTGTAACATAGCTTGCCACTCTGCCGTTGCTAAGTGCTGTCAACAAAGCTTCGTTGTCCACAAGCTCCCCTCTGGCAAAGTTTATGATACGTGCGCCTTGCTTCATCTTTGATATAGTTTCATTTCCTATAATTCCACGTGTTTCAGCATTCACCGGTAAGTGAAGTGTCAAATAATCACTGTTTTGAATAACATCCGAAAGATTAACTGAATGTTTCACGCTACGTGATAGGCTCCATGCTGCATCCACGGAAATGAATGGGTCATACCCCAATACTTCCATATGTAAGTGTGTTGCCATGTTTGCCACTTTGATACCAATAGCGCCAAGACCGATAACACCCAGTGTTTTTCCTTCAAGCTCCGGGCCCACAAACTTGTTTTTACCTTTTTCCACCAGCGCAGGCACAGCGTCTCCCTCGCCTTTGATAGTGCTAGCCCATTTGATGCCCGATGCAATGTCGCGAGAACTCATCACCAAAGCCGCCAAAACCAGCTCCTTCACAGCGTTTGCGTTTGCTCCCGGTGTGTTAAACACCACTATTCCCTCTTCGGTGCATTTTTCCACCGGAATATTGTTCACCCCGGCGCCCGCACGAGCTACCGCAAGTAAACTATCGGGCAAATCCATATCGTTCATATTATAGCTACGCAGCAACACGCCGTCAGGGCTCACTTGTGCATCGTGTTCTTCCATTTGAAAAAGTGACGTTGGCAAGCAAGATATTCCGTTGGGCGAGATATTATTCAGTGTCTTCACTACAAACATATGCTACCATCCTTTGTTTTATACGCATAACTATAAACGCATTTTTTAATATTTTTTCACCACTGCATTACATCGTTTTTTAGTGCAAACAACACAGCAGATTGATAATATTTTATCACAACCGCCCTTTTGTCGCAATAGTATCTCTTTTATTGTGTAATATTTTATTCATCACCAAAATAATATATTTTGCAATATTGTATTGACTATCAATATTATACACGCTATAATATTGTTGAATCCATATTAACACCACAAGGAGAATATGCTTATGACCTTTAACACAGGGGCAGCTCTTTTAGAGGCACTGGTATTAAGCGCTGTCAATCAAAGCGATACATATGGGTATAAAATCACCCAGGATGTACGCAGTGTGGTAGAGGTGAGCGAAAGCACCCTGTACCCTGTGCTGAGGCGCCTGCAGAAAACCGGACATTTGGCCGCTTATGATCAGGCCTACGACGGGCGCAATCGCCGCTATTATACCATCACACCTCAAGGACGTGAATATTTGCAAGAGTGCCGAACAGAGTGGCAAACTCACCGTGAGAAAATCGAAAATTTATTATTCGGAGGAACCTGTAATGACCAAACATGAATTTTTGCTAGCGCTTGAAAAGGAACTGGCCGGCGCTTCCATAGGAGAACGACAAGCCGCTTTGCAGTATTACACCGAATATTTGGACGAAGCCGGCCCTGAGCGTGAAGAAGCTGTGATAAAAGAGCTTGGTAGCCCGCAAAGTATTGCCGCTGACATTTTGGATACACAAAGCACACGTTCTGAAGAAGAGCAATGGGGCCCGCCAAACCCACCACCACCTGTTGGCGAGGCGCTGAAAACCGCCGGCAAGTCTATATTACATGCCAGTGAAGACCTGCTGCAAAAAGTACAAAACGAGTTCACCACCGAGGCGCCCAAAACACCTCCGCCTCCGCCTCCGCCACAATATACGGCCGCCGCACCTGTGCCGCCCGTAACAAACCAAGTACCACCACCTCCACCTATAAACAGCTATAACAAAACCGGCAATACTATCGCCAAAATCATCTTGATTGTTCTTGCATGCGTACTTTTATCACCTATTCTCGCAGGCGGCTTTGGCACACTTTTTTCAGTGATAACCGCTATTGTCATACTCTTCTTTTGCCCCATCATTATCGGGGTCGCATTTATTATTTCCGCCATCATTCTTATCGCCAGCGGAACCACCCTGTTCCCCACACTTGTGGGTAGTGGCGTTTTGGTAATCGGTGCAGGCGTGTTTTTGCTGGGAATCGGGCTTTTATCGTTTTATGGCGGAATATTACTTTTGTTTAAAGCTCTACCTAGATTCTGTCGCTACATATGGGGTGGCATCGTGTCTATATGGAACAAAATATTCCATCGCAGTAGCAACCAGGAGGAAACTATAAATGAGTAAAAAAATATTACCTACAATTTTTCTTTGCATCACACTTTTGGGCATTGTTTTAATGCTTGTCGGATTTTTCGTGTTGGGTGGTCATTTTGGTGTGTTCATGCCTGACACACAGGGCAACATGGTTTACCATTCACAAGGCGAGGATATTGTGGTCGGAAAAGCTGCCCAGTGGATGTATTATATTCCCGGCCAAGTAGGCATCAGCACACGTGTAATATACCAAAGTATATCCACACCATCTATACATGACGGCTCGCCACACCACCCAGCGCCGTTTGATGATGGCGATTTGTTGGAGTCGCTCGACATTGATATCGGTCTTAGCACCATGCATGTTGTCAGCGGAGATGACTGGGGGCTCAGTGTCGATGGCTTTGTTCCATATAGCACAAGCTTTGAAAACGGCACTTGGTCTATTCATACCGAAAATACGATTTTCCATAATCTATGGAATCAGTTTTGGTGGCTTTTCAGGCGTGACGAAACCGTGTTTACTTTAGTTGTGCCTTCTGACTTTGAAAAGCTTGATATCACTGTTTCTGCCGGCGAAGTTTTTGTTTCCGACATAACGCTGGAGGATTTGAGCGCCAATGTAAATGCCGGCTCTCTCATTTTAGACGATATCACGGCAGACACAACAACTTTATCATCAGATGTTGGCAACATTGAAACCACAAACTTGCAAACTAATATTTGCAAGCTGTCGACCGATGTTGGTAATATCGAGTTTCATGGGGATATTTCAGACAATCTTTGGGCCAGTTCCAACATAGGTAATATCATTATTGAAGTGCCTCACCCCGGCTCTTACAGCTGGAATATTGATAGTTCGATAGGAAACGTGTCTATAGGCAACATGAATATGAGTAGTTTTTCTCAAACAACAAGTGGTTCCGAGGGTACCGCAGGCCCACATTTTGATTTGTCTTCAGACATCGGAAATGTAGAAGTTATCTTTGACTGATAACATTTTGCTTTTCAATATCACAAAACACAATACTAAAAGGAGATATTATGGAACCAAAACGTCTTTACCGTAGCCGCAAAAACCACATGATCAGCGGCGTGTGTGGCGGCATTGCTGAATATTTCAATGTTGATCCTACCATTGTTCGTTTAATCGCCGTTTTACTTTTGTTTGTAGGTATGTTTTTCACTACAGGCATTGCATATCTTGTTTGCGCCGCTGTAATTCCATACGAAACGTAATAAATCAAACTCACAATAAAAAAACAAGGCTACCTCATTCACGGGTAGCCTTGTTTTTTGTTATTTCCCAATTTCCTTTAAAAGACGCTGACGTTCGTCCCAAAGTGCCTGCGATAAATCCACATAATATCTGTGTGGATACTCAAAGCGCATCACTTCTTCCCACAGTGTACCCACTTGTTTTTTACAGTTTTCACGCACTTCGTGGATATCCGGCATTCTGTATACCAGCTTTCCTTTTTCGTAAATTGGCACATTAATCCTACGTATTGTGCAATTGTAAAACGTGCGCTGTTTCCATGTTTCCACCGGATCAAACAGTGTTATGCCATCTTTGCAGTCGGGTTCTTCGTCAAATAACGTGATATAGTCTGCCATGGCGTTGCCTGTTTCGTTATCATAAAGCCTCCATAGCTTTTTCAGGCATGGAATGGTGGTTTTTTCCACCGTCTCGCTCACTTTTATTTTTGGTGTATATCGTCCACTATGCTTCACTGCCACCAGCTTATACACTCCGCCAAACACGGGATCGCTCTTTGATGTTATCAGGTTTTCACCTATGCCAAATATATCCACTTCGGCATTTTGTTGGAACAGATCTCTTACAATATACTCATCCAATGAATTCGAAGAGCATATCTTTGCGTCGGGGTATCCGGCCTCAACCAACATCTTACGCGCCCTTTTCGAAAGATACGCAATATCGCCTGAATCTATACGAATACCGCCGGGACGCTTACCTTGTGGTTTCAGTATTTCGTCAAAAACACGTATGGCGTTGGGCAAGCCACTTTTCAATGTGTTGTATGTATCCACCAGCAGTATGCAATTGTCAGGATATTTTTGTGCATATTCAGAAAATGCCTCGTATTCAGTATCAAACATCTGCACCCAGCTGTGAGCCATAGTCCCAACAGCCGGAATACCAAATAGCCTATCCGCCATAACATTGCTGGTGGACGAGCATCCGGCAATATATGCCGCACGTGCACCATACACCGCCGCGTCATACCCTTGCGCTCTTCTTGCGCCAAACTCCATCACCGGCCGGCCTTTGCACGCACGTACCACACGATTCGCCTTTGTTGCAATAAGGCTTTGATGGTTGATGGTCAGCAGTAAAAGTGTTTCTATCAGCTGAGCCTCGATGCACGGGCCTTCCACCGTCACAATCGGCTCGTGCGGGAATATAGGCATGCCCTCTTCCACCGCCCATACGTTGCAATGAAACTCAAACTCGGCTAAATACTGCAAAAACTCCTCGCTAAACAGATTTTTTTGGCGAAGATATGTGATATCATCCTCGGAAAATCCAAAGTTCTCCATAGCTTCAATAAACTGCTGCAGGCCGGCCATGATGGCAAATCCACCACCGTCCGGTACCTTTCTGTAAAACATATCAAATACTGCAACATGATCTTGATATTTTCCGTCAAAATATCCCGCCGCCATGGTCAGCTCATAGAAATCCATCAGCATGGTAAGGTTACGTGATAGCGGTTCTGCTTTGGCCATGATTATCCTCTTTCTTTTTTGTGTTCAACTATCGTTTTTTCTTACTATTTCTGGTTTTGTCACTTATTTGCACTGTAAACGGAACATTCCCATCTTTTTCCACAGGCAATCGCCAACTATCCACAACTTGCCCATTTTTCCCATGTGCACTGCTTTGTCTTCTTGTAGTTCTTCGTCTTTGTTTTCTTTGCGTGCTTCTTTTTGCCGGTTTATTTTGCCTTGGTGGTGCTTTCTTCGCACGCCTTCTTACTGCAAATGTGGGTTTTCCTTGTTTATGCCGTTTCACACCAAAGATTACCACCGCAGCATATCCACCCACCACCATCAACACCAGCACCAGTAGCACCATGAAATATGTAGAGCTAAAAAAGTCCTCTACCCTATTTATAGCATATACCGTACTGTTTCGTTCCACTGATTTTTCTGTTTTCAAAGGAATGCTTCCGATTTCTTGCTCACCGATGGACAGCTCTATGCTACCCACCACTTCGCCTTCCTCTATCGGCGCTTCTATATACTGTGGCAATGTATAGCTTCGTTTTACTATCTCTTCTCCCACGTCTTGATGTAAAACAACCCTCACATCGCCTGTCGGTAATAACTTGAGTGTATCCTGACCCATCGCATGCTCCACCGGCACTTCTGTCACCGCCAGTGAAGTGTCTATCACTCCGTCTACATAAAGGTTATTAAACGCCCAGTCATACAGCGCCGCTGTCTCGTACAAAGCCGGCCTTTCCGGTGCAGGCTCTTCCTCTGTACCTTGTGTAGGCGCAATCAAATCCGCCTCATATGGGCTGTTCATCACCACACATATATAGCTTTCGCCGCCCTTGCTTGCCTTGGAAGCAAAATTTTGCCATTCGCCCAAGCTACCTGTTTTTCCTGCTACAATATACTCTCCTATACCATAAAACGCTTGGTAATAAGGGCTGCTTGGCACCACCAGCCTGTTTGTTGCATGAACATAATATGAGCTTGTGTGCTTTTCATGTGCGGCAATCTCAAACGCATCTTCCCTGGCCATCTCCACCAGTGTTTCATTATCCATAAACGCACGTGTGATGATGGTCATATCCCTTGCTGTGGTACGGTTATCTTCCGACATTCCCGTCACGTCTACAAAATATGTGTTTTCACACCCTAGGCTGTCCGCCCTGGTGTTCATCATATACATGAAGTTCACCATACTACCGGTACTGACATAATCCGCCAATATCATGGCCGCCTCGTTTGCACTGGGCAGCAGTGCCGCATAAAAAAGCTCACGCAGGCTAAGTGTTTCGCCTTGACGTATGTCTGCATGTGATGGCTCGCCCACTGTTGCACGATAGTTCACCATTATGTCATACACCCATGTAGCATCGGTGGTATCCACCATGGTAGTGTCTAGGTCCCAGCCAAACTTTTCCACCTGCTCCATGGCGAGAAGCACTGTCATCATCTTCACAAGGCTACCTGGCACCAAAACAGCATCGGCGTTTTTCTCGCTTACAAACAATCCTGTTTCTTCGTTTATCATGCACCACGCTTCAGCCATCGGCGTATACTCAGGCTTATAAAGACCTTCACCTGAAGGTGCCAGCACGCTTTCTTCTGTAGGCTCTGCTTGGCTATCGGGCATACTGCTATCAGGCACACTGCTAGCGCTACTGTCCTCTTGTTGCGAGTCAGATACAGACGACGCCGATATCATCGCAGGACTCATCACCATCACCATCACTATCACTACAGCCGTAATACGCAGCCATATGCCATACCTTTGGACTTGTGCCATGAGTGTGTGCCTTCTTTCCGGTTAATATTATATCTGTATGTTTTTACACAAATTATAGTTTCATTCTTCTTTTGTGCCGTCTTTTTCTGCCTTTATCATTTGTTCCAGCAGTTTCGGAAGTTCCCTTTGCTGGGCTTTATCCAGGTTTTTTGTTTCAACACGTGGCAATATCACCATGCGCACATCTGACTTTTGCAGGCGAAAACCGTTGCCCTCAAGGCCTTTGTAGCTACCGTCTATCACCACAGGCACCACAGACACTCCTGCTTTTAAGGCTATACGTACCGCGCCGCCTTGAAACTTTGTCATTTCATCTGATTTCGAGCGTGTACCTTCGGGAAACACCACCATCGAGCGTCCGTTTTCCACTGTTTCTTGTGCTTTGCGCAGGGCTTCCATTCCACTTCTGGCGTCATCTCTTTCCACAAACACACAACCCAAAAGACGCATGCAATACCCAAGCAGTGGTACTTTGCCAAGTTCTCTTTTCGCCAAAATAGGCGGTGGTGGCCATATCTCTGCCAACACGATGGGTATATCAAGATAGCTTTGATGGTTTGCCACATATACCACTGTCTCGTCCGGTGCAGGCAAGTTCTCCTTTCCTTCCACCGTCACATATGTTTTAACATTACGCAGTAATTTCCCGGCCCATACAGCCACTTCTTTGTCAATAATGGCACGATACTCGGCCTCACTTTTGTTTTTTGCCATCCAAATACGTGGTATACGACAAATCATATACGCAAAAAACCACAAAATCCATCCTATTGTCCTAAGCATACTTATCTCCTTCTATAAAACCTTTCACTACATAAGCATTACTGCTTATCGTGTAACATTTCGCAGCCAAACTCC
This sequence comes from uncultured Oscillospiraceae bacterium, assembly GCA_964367945.1. Lineage (GTDB taxonomy): Bacteria > Bacillota > Clostridia > Oscillospirales > Ruminococcaceae > JAAYCI01. The sequence goes on from CAYIZZ010000005.1 coordinate 10,802, forward strand.
CTTTTTATACCTCATCAGGGCCAACGGCATTTTCACGATTTCGTCCGACATTATGATGATATATATCACCTCTATCGGCCAATGGAGGATAAACGCTGCCACAGCGCTAACCAAAATACTAAATCCCCACATACATACTGTATCTAAAAACAAACCAAATCGTGTATCACCACCGCCACGAAAAACCCCAACTATCATGGTGGCGTTAAACGTCTGAAGCAACACATACCCCGCCAAGACAAAAAGCAAAAACGAAAGATAGCCGTTTGCCAGCTCTGAAAGCTGCATGACTGATAAAATCACCGGACGAATGATAACTATCAGCAGTCCACCGCATGCGCCTGCCATCATGGCCAAGCGTATCATGCGCTTTGCATACAGCTTTGCGGTATCCATGTCGCCTTTTCCCAAAGCTTTGCCTATCATTATAGCTGTGGCGTTTGCCACACCAAAACTTACCACTGTAGCCAGCTGACGTGTCACGTTACCTACGCTGTTTGCCGCTACTGCCGCCTCGCCCAAATGCCCTATAATCACAGCATTTGTAGCCACTGCCAGCGACCATACCAGCTCGTTTATCATGGTTGGCATGGCATATCTCATAAAATCTTGCATCAACACGCCATGTTTTGCGAAAAAGTCTTTTAAGCGTATACGCACTACCTTGTTTTTGCGCATGTATATGCTTACTATAATCAATTCCACTATACGTGCCAAAGTGGTTCCTACGGCAGCGCCTGCGATGCCCATTTCAGGCATGCCAAGCAATCCAAAAATAAACACAGCGTTAAAGCCTATGTTCACAAAAAGTGAAACCGAATAGACTAATGTAGAAATAATAACTTTTTCTACACTGCGCAATATAGTGAGATACACACTGGTGAATGCCACTATCAAATAACTTGGCGCAACCAGTCGCAAATATCGTGCACCCTCGGCGATCAATGCTTCTTCCGGCGTGAAAATTCGCATTAAATATTCTGGAAACAGCACTGCACTCGCTGCAAATATCAGCGCCACGCTCAAGCTGATGCGCAGGGATATGGCAATAACTTTTTCTATGGTTCGTGTGTCGCCTTTACCCCAGTACTGCGCGGTGAGCACCGACGCACCCGATGATAGGCCAAAAAACACCAGCATCATTACAAACTGCACTTGACCTGCCAAAGATGCCGCCGAAAGTGCTGTTTGTCCAACCATGCCCAGCATCACCACGTCAGCGCTTTGCACACCCACATTTATCAGGTTTTGAACCGCCATTGGAATAACCAAAGCTGCCACGGTTTTAGTAAATTGTTTTCTCTCTGTTCTCTCTGTCAACGCGGACATATGTCATCGCTCTCGTTTGTCTGCAAGCGTCCGACAAACAAAAGCTCTGCCTCCTTTTTCCTCCGACCTTGCTGCCGGGCCTTATGTTTTAGTTTATATCATGTTTTACTTTGTAGAATACTTGCCATTTCCGCAAGGTTTTCATGCACGCTGTTTGGCTTTATATCACTTCGCTCTAAGTCGCTTTGTTTTGTTTCGCCACTAAGCACCAACGCTGTTTGCACTCCGGCCTTGCCCAGTGCAATATCGGTATAAAGACGGTCGCCCACCATGCATAAATCTCTCACATCCAGCCCTGCTTTTTTGGCTGCTGCCTTTGCAATATATTCGTTTGGCTTTCCCACTATGGTATTTGGCATGCGTCCTACACACGCATTTACCAGCGCAATAATTCCGCCCACATCCGGTATCATCCCGCCGGGTACCGGACAGTTAAAATCAGGATGGGTAGCAATATACGGCACCCCACTGCGCACTGCGTCACACAGCATTGTAAGCTTTTGATAGTTTATGTCTGTGTCAAAACCCAGTACCACTGCCTTGGGGCTTTCTGCATCTGTCACATATCCTGCTGTACGAAATAACTCATGCAAGCTTTCTGTGCCTATCACAAGTATCTCTTTTTCGCAAAAATGTTCTTGCATATATAACAATGTCGCCTCGCCCGAGGTAAACATATCCTCTTCTTTTGCAACAATGTCCCACTTGCTTAATTTTTTTATATATTCTTTTGCACTTTTTGAAGAGTTGTTTGTCAAAAACATGTATCTGATATTTTTTTCTTTACAAACAGATAAAAATTCTTTTGCTCCGGGAAGTAGTTCATCACCTAGATAAAACGTTCCGTCCATGTCAAGCAAAAACATCTTCACACCACAAAATGGGCTCATTCTCGGCTCCTTTTACATCATCTTTATATACATATGGGCATAATACACCACTATGACATATACATTCTACCAGTTTTGTCCGTCTTGCACAACCATTATAAAATAAGGTACAATATACACACCATTTTCTGAAAAGAGGGATGTAGCCTGCAAGTAAGTATTGTTTTACCCAATTTAAACGGAGCCGGCTGGCTTTCGGGATGTATTGAAAGCCTTTATGCTCAAACATTTAAAGATTTCGAGATCATTGTGGTGGACAACGCCTCCACCGACGAAAGCCTTGATGCCGCACGCAACTATGCAAAAAACGAAAACTTCACCTTGGTGGAAAACAAAACAAACACCGGGTTTTCTGCCGCTGTAAACGTGGGTATTCGTATGGCAAAAGCACCCTATGTGCTTTTATTCAACAACGACGCTTTCGCAAAGCCCGATATGCTAGGGCAACTTTTGCATACCATGCAGTCGGACGAGCGCATTTTTGCGGCTCAGGCGCTGATGCTAAGCCACAACCACGCCGGTAAGGTGGACGATGCCGGCGATTTTGTCACGCTGTTCGGATGGGCATTCCAGCGTGGAAACTCTCTGTCCGCCGAAAAATATACATCGCATACACGTATTTTTTCCGCTTGTGGCGGTGCGGCAATGTACCGCAAAAGCATCCTAGATGAAATCGGTCTGTTTGAGGAACATTTTTTCGCATATCTTGAAGATGTGGACATCGGCTGGCGTGCAAACATAAACGGCTATAAAAACATTCTTTGCACTTCTGCTGTGTGCACCCACATAGGCGGCGCAACATTTGGCGGTGCGGCCGGTGCACGATATAACGACTTCAAAAGTATCCAAAGCGGCCGAAACAGCCTTCTTTTACCATATAAAAACATGCCTTTGTTAATGCTTTTAATAAACTTTCCTTTTTTATTGGTAGGATATTTATTTAAAACGTTTGTCTTTCATATGCGAGGGTTCGGAAAACCATGGCAAAAAGGGATGAAGGAAGCATTTTCACTGCTGGGTAAAATCCAAAAACCGCCGTTTCATTTCAGCAACATACCACACTATTTATGGATACAAGGTAGCCTAATTGTAGGCACACTGCTATTTATAATATGGAGGGTGCGGCGTTTATTTTTGCGCTAGGCTTTCACATATGCTATACTATAAAAAGAAATACTGCACAATTACCGGGAGGATAATATGGACAAAAACCAAACCAATATGCAGAACACTGAATCTGCTACCATAGAGGATTTACAGGCACAAGAAAAAGAATACCAAGAACAAGTGGCGGTGCGCCGTGATAAGCTGAAAGAGCTTCAAGATGCCGGCAAAAATCCATACGAGCAAAACACATGGCCACAAGATGCTTTTGCCGCCGATATCAAAGCAGAATACGCCGATATCGCTGCCGAAGAAAGCACAGGCCGTATGGTGTGTATGGCAGGCCGCATGATGTCAAAACGTGTGATGGGCAAGGCCAGTTTTGCCGATTTACGCGATACCACCGGAAATATCCAGCTGTATGTTCGCCGTGACGGCATTGGCGAGGATGACTATAAAGACTTTAAGCGCTTTGATATCGGTGATATCATCGGCGTAAAGGGCGAAGTATTCCGCACAAAAATGGGCGAAATCTCCGTAAAGGCCGAAACTGTGGTTTTGCTAAGCAAAAGCTTGCTTCCGCTTCCTGAAAAGTGGCATGGCCTTCGCGACCAAGAAATGCGCTATCGTCAGCGCTATCTTGATCTTATCGTGAACCCTGATGTGAAAAAGACTTTCCGCATGCGTAGCGCCATCATCAGCGAAATGCGTAGATATTTTGATGATCTTGGCTTTATGGAAGTGGAAACACCTATCCTACAAGTGCAGGCAGGTGGCGCTTCGGCAAGACCGTTTGACACCCATCACAACACACTAAACCTTGAAATGCATTTGCGTATTTCGCTGGAGCTTTACCTAAAGCGCCTTATCGTGGGCGGGTTTGACCGTGTATACGAAATAGGCCGCAATTTCCGCAACGAAGGCATGGATAAAAGCCATAACCCCGAGTTTACCATGGTTGAGCTGTATCAGGCATACACCGACTACAATGGCATGATGGACTTGTGCGAAGATATGATGCGTACAGTAGGCCGAAAAGTACTGGGTGGTGATGCCAAAGTGCAGTTTGGCGATGTGATGATAGACCTGGAAAAACCATTCGATAGGTTCACTATGCGCGAGCTGGTGAAGATTCACTCAGGCGTGGATTTTGACGATGTGGCCGACGATGCCGCCGCCAAAAAGCTAGCTGATGAGCGCAACATCGAGTATGAACCTCACCACAAAAAAGGCGATATACTGAATCTTTTCTATGAAGAGTATTGCGAAGATAAGTTAGTACAGCCTACATTTGTAAGTGGCCATCCGGTAGAAATTTCTCCGCTGGCGAAAAAAGATCCCGAAAACCCGGGATACACACTGCGATTCGAGCTGTTTATTGCAGGGCATGAATATGCCAATGCTTTCACCGAGCTTAATGATCCCATCGACCAACGCTCTAGGTTTGAGTATCAAGAATACTTAAAACAACAAGGTGACGAAGAAGCTGCCGGCATAGACGAAGATTTCCTCACTGCACTTGAATACGGTATGCCTCCCACAGGTGGCATAGGCATTGGTATAGACCGATTTGTAATGCTACTGTGCGGCGAGACTTCTATCCGCGACGTGCTTTTATTCCCCACCATGAAACCACTGGGCACCAAAAAATCCACCGATGATGACACAAAAGAATAATAATTAGGAGCTATAGATGAAAATAATGGCAGTAGATTACGGCGATGCTCGCACAGGGCTGGCCGTGTGTGACCGCACCGAGACTTTGGCAAGTCCGGTAGGTATGATAACCGAGCGTAGCATGGCCAAAGTGGCCGAGCAGATAATATACGCCAGCCGTGAATTTGATGTCGGCATGGTGGTACTGGGTCTGCCCCTAAACATGGACGGCACCGAAGGAAAACGCGCCCAAAAAACTCGTAAGCTTGGTAGCATTTTAGAAAAAATCCTTGAAATACCTTTAGTATACTGTGACGAGCGCAGTACCACAAAAAGCGCCGAAAACATGTTATCCGAAGCCGGTGTGTACGGTAAAAAACGTAAAGAAGAGCTGGACGCTGCAGCGGCAGCCATCATTCTTGAAACTTATCTTTTGCGCCGTCGTAACCAGCCACTTGCCAAACTGTAATAAACTTTATTAAAACAAAAACTACCCTTTATTTGCTGAAAACTGCAAACCGTGGGTAGTTTTTATTTGTGTTTTTAAACTTTTAGTATAAATATTCACGAAATATACTATAAACCTGATTAATATCCCAATTCTTCGTTCACCAAAATAACCTTCAGGCGGTTCGGGTCACGTTGCCACTTTGTGATGGTTTCAGTGCAACACATTCTATGTTTTGAACGGCAATCTGAACATATCCCTGTAACAGCACATGGAGTATCTAAGTTCAGCCTGCGGCCATTTGGTGGTGCCGCCACTTGTGCTACCCTAAGCTTTGCCGCAGGAATATCGGCAACTATTTTGTTGCGCCCCGCAACCACTATCACCTGTTTTGGCCCAAACGTCATAGCGGCCACACGGTTTCCATTGCCATCCACTTGATATATTTCACCATCCTGTGTTATGGCATTTGCCGAGGTGAAATAAACATCGGCAAAAAACGTCTGACGAAGTACTTCTTCCTTATCTGCACCAGGTGCATCCCTGTCAAGACATGTGTAGCGTCCACTACGCAGATGGTCAAGTACACCCGTCTCGCCCAGTGACACACTTCCACCAAACGCCACTGTTGCACCATCGCTCACCAAACTTTCCACCAGTGGCACCACTTCTTCTGCGCTATTCACCACAAAGGTTTCCATACCGTTTTTTGTCAAGTTTTCGCCTATACGCTCCAGAGATTTTCTATGCATAAAATCCATATGTTCGTTCATTTCATCCCCCTTTTACATCAGTTTGATTTTTACATTATAGCATATTCTTTCAGTTTATAGAACAGCATACGTGCCAATCTTTTAAAAAACACCGCCTTGCAAAACCTTTACAGGGTTCACAAGACGGTGCATAAACTCACATTTTAAATAAGAAGACCTCAGCCGGTTTTCACCACATCGTATGCCATCCGCAAGTCGCCTTCGTCTGCGGTTGTTTGTAATGTGATTTCATCACCCTCACTCAAAACAGCGGCTATCTCGCTGTCTGCCACCGACACAACATAGTAATAATCTTTGCCGCTCAGCTTGATATACACTCGTGTGGTGCCATCTAAAACTGCACTTCGCACTTCTTGCACTGTGCCGCTTATTTCATCTTTTTCGGCGTCATCCGATTGCTGTATACCTTGGTTTTGTAATAGCTTTAAGTAGTTTTCTTCACACTCTTCCACGGTGGTGCCTGTTGCCACAATCTGGTACTGTTGCACATTAACCATGGCATACTGCTTTACCAGCTGCGAGGCATCTTTCAGCGACATAAAATACGTCGGCTCGCCTGCCACATTTAGTAGTAGCGGGAATGTGGCTGTGTATCCAAGATCCTGCACCACACCTTGTGCTGATAGCTGTGCCGACGTTTCAATGGCGCCGGGTGCAGCATAATATGTAGTTTCCTTTGTGCGCTGGTTTGACAGCAAGAACCCAAGATTTGACTCATCTTGGCCTACGCTGGTCACGCCGGTATACACATACACATCATCATCAAGAGCTATATAGTTATATCCGCTAGTGGTAACGGTAACGTCTCTTTGGCCGATGATAGAGTTAAAGAATCCGTTTATGTATGTACCGTAAAAATCATACTGTGACATAATAAGATCTGCGCTGTACACTCTATCCACCCAGTTGGGAATTTCTTGATAATATGTGCTTTCACCGGTAAGAGCATTCATCAAAACAGCACCGTTAATATCTGTACCACCAAACAATCCTATGGTTTTTTCCACTTTCGGGCAAACCCACCACGGCACACCTTCATCATCGATCTCCAGTGTCGGGGTATCAAATATAAATGTAGGATATTGGAACCTCAACTGTCTGTCGAGCTTGCGGTTGAAAATCTCTGAAGGAGAATATTTCATGCCGCTGTATCCAAGGTCTGACAAACGTACAACTTCTGCCTCTTGTGTAACCATGTCTACCATAATGTAGGCAGGCAGGCCCTCACTTTGGTTATTGAACCACTTGAAAAAGTCACCGTATGTAAGATACGTCACCCTTACAGGACGCTCTTGATAGTTAATTTGGTTATACTCATTCGACACCTCAAACTGGCTGACAAGATCAGATAGCTCGCCCATTTTACGGTCGCCCAGACGTGCTGCCGAAGCCTCGTCAAGCATAGGTATGCTGTCAAACGATACTTCCTCCACGTCGGTGGCAAAGTCACCTTGTTGCACATCAAGCAAATCATGGTAGCTGGCCGCACGGAAAACAGGAGACGATATTAGCTGACCAACAAAATATATAGCTGCCAGTGAAAGGCAGATAATTACCGGTATTTTACAATATTTCTTCATATCTGCAATCAGTTCTACTGCTGTTTGGGCGCGGTGTATGCCCAGTGTCACCACAGTTAATCCGCAATATACAGCCGCTAAAAAGAAGGCAAACTGGTAAAGTGCCGGATCCTGCAAGTTAATGGCCGGTAGCGTAAAATAAAAATAACCCAGCCCCACCACCACTGTGATGGCTAAATTGATAAGAACACGCTTCAATTTTTGATTCATTTCTGTTACTTATCTTCCTTTCACACAACAAAGATTGTACTAACCATACCACTTTTTACATTTATTTGCAATAAATATGCAGTTTATTTTCAGGCAACACATCCAAAAAACACAAAACAGCACAAAAGCTTTTTAGGCGCTTGTGCTGTAATTTTTGATTATGATTCTTATTTTGAATTTGCACCAGCTGCAGCCTTTGCCGCTGCTTTCTTTTTCTGGCTGATAAGGATTCCAAACGCACCCAGCAATACCACCCCAATACCCATATACTGCCAAAAACCCAGTACGTCGTCAAACAGCATAATAGAAATGCCTGCCGAGACTACCGGCATCAGCAATAAGCACACTTTCACTATCCACACAGGGAAACATCGCAGATTGAAATAGTAAAATAGGTATACCAATGTTTGGCCTAGGCCTGCAAGCAATGTAAAAATCAACAACCCGGTATCTTGCGCCAATAGTCCGATAAGCCCCATATCGCCATTGATAATGCTGGCCACTGTAAAACATATCAACGTGACAATATTGTTGTAAAAAGCTACCACGTTGTCCTGCGCCGGATTTCTTTTATCATTTTGCACGCTTTTGATAACAAATGCATTAATTGACACAAACAGCGCTGACAAAATAAAGAAAATATTACCTGAACTTCCTAAAGAGAACTGAGTGATATCAATGCCCATTACCATCACCACACCTGCAAGCATCACCATAGAAAATGTCCAGTCTTGCCATGTGAAACGTTCTTTATAAATAATCATGGACAGGATATTTACAAATATAATATCGCACTTCAAAAGCGCCACACCGGTGGCTGCACCTTCCATAGACAGGCCTATAAACCCTGTTAAGTCCAGCGAAAATCCCAATAGACCTATCAGCAACAGTTTTGGCCAAATATATTTTACATTAAATAAAAGCTTTATCTGCTTTTGTGGACCCATTACCAGCAATAACAAAATCAATGTAAAAAACCTAATCAGCATGCCGGCCACAAACGTGCCCACGCCATATACTGCCTGCTGAGAAAAAACGTAAAATGCACCCCATATTACCGGAAGCGCTAATAGCGCTGCTATTTGTTTACCTCTCAAATCCATATCCTCCCACAGCTCGCCTACCTACCGGATGCACGTGTTTAATGCTCCGACTTGGTATAGTTCATAAATATTCCGGTGCAAATAATATTTGCACCGGAACGTGTATCTTGTTTTTACAATAGTAATTATTTAACCATGTATCCTCTTACCAGCTGATACAAGTCATCCGCACCTTCAAGGAACTGGTTCAATGTAGCAATAAACCCACCATAATGTACAAAATCTTCAGGTGTCATGCCATCTTCATCGTATGAGCGATGGAATTCTTTCATGGTAGACAGCTCGTCAAGATATTTTTGAGGCACAGGCTCGTTTATTCTATCCACAATTTCGATACCACAGTTATTGTAGCGTTTGTACCAAGCGATGTTGATAGTTTGAGCCAAGTCACCACCAACCAGCTCAGACCAATGGTACAAGTTACGGTTAGCTGCAGACAGCAAACGAGTGCGGTAGCCTCTTTCGTTGTAGATTTCATATGCTTTTTTGATAACAGCAGTACCGGCCCACTCCAAAGCTTCAGGTGAAGTGCACAAGCCTTCTTTTACTGTCACTGCTTTCAACCAATCATCCACACGGCCTATCATCAATGTGCAAACCGGTGCCATATCATCCACTGGCAAGCCTTCAGCCTCACGACGTTTCAGGCCACGTTCTACTGCTTCTGCCACAGCAACAGCTTGGCTTACAGTAAAGGAAACAGTGGCATTGATGCTACCGCCACGATATGTTATTTCTTCCATAGCGGCAATACCCGCAGCACTGGCCGGCATTTTCACTTGCATGTTGGGGCTAAGGTTATGTATTTCCATACCTTGCTCCACCATTTTTTCTGTGTTTCTGTAGTTTTTAATGTTAGTTTGCAGGGACAATCTGCCTTTCAGGCCTTTATGCTCTTCAAAAACAGGCATCAGTTTTTTAGAACGCAATGCACTGATTTCATATAGTAATTTCCATGCAATATCTTCTTCTGTAGCTGTTGGCATTTCATCTATAAGCTCAATAATGCGTTTTTCCCATATTGCCAACTCTTGTCTTACCACCACGCCTGCAATAACAGGGTTGCTGGTAGCGCCAACAATACCACGCTCTAGGCCAAAATTCAGCTCGTCTTCACCACAAGAATCCATCCAGATGTCTGTCATTGGAAACTTCACTGCACTTTCATGCATTTTACCTTTAAATTCTGACATTTTATTATCCTCCATAACATTTAAAATATAAACCTATGTTTTTTACAAAATACTTTTAAGCAATGCGCAAATACTTTCTTCTGTCATTTCTGCCGGTGACAGATGAATTATAGGTTGAATAAGACCGGCTTTTGCCAAATCTAAAATATTTTCTTCTTTTACGCCAACTTCAGATAGTCGTGTCGGCAATCCTATACGTTTCATCAAGCCTTCTACTGTATCTGCCAAATCATCTACTGATTCACAACCTAAAATCTTTGCAAGGCTTTCCATTTTATCTTTTTGTTTTTCTGTACTGATGCGGATAAACGCCGGCAATGTAATTGCACAAGCAGCACCATGGCTTTGACCATAATCTGTTGTCAAGGAGAAACTTAGTGCATGTGCGCCGGTGGTACGTGTTTGGCTAAATGCCACGCCGGCTTGCAAACTTGCCAGTAGCATGTCTGCACGTGCAGCTTTATCAGATGGTGTGTTGTATGCAGTCTCAAGGCTTGCAAGCACACGCTTCATAGCGTCCACTGCCTGCACATCACACATTGGCTGCGCGTTTGGATTCCAGTATGATTCAATAGCATGGCAAAAAGCATCAAGGCCGCAAGATGCTGTCACAGCTTTTGGCAAGCTGTATGTCAGCTCTGGGTCCAGCAAGGCTACGTCAGGCCAGAACATATCTGTCACCATAGGCATTTTAATACCATTTTTAGTGTTGGTAAACACCGATACATTGGTCACTTCGCTGCCGGTTCCTGCTGTGGTAGGAATGCACACTATCTGTGCACGCTCTGCGCTAAGGGTGCGTGTACCGCCTGCGTTTGCATAGTAATCATAAATGCTACCCTCGTTTTTGGTAAGGCATGCCACCATTTTGGCAACGTCCAGTGAACTACCACCACCAAGACCCATCACGCAGCTTGCATTTACTTCGCGTGCAATAGCTGCGCCGGCATCCACACTCTCGCAAGTGGGGTTTGGCTGTATATCGCTAAAATAGCTTACTTTTTTGCCTGTTAGGCCTTCACCTATTTTTTGTGCTGCTCCACTTTGATAGAAAAACGGATCACAAACAATCAGCACGGAGTCACCTTTAATATGGTCTACACATTTGTTTGAAATTCCTGCCTCAAAAATTGTTCTTACCGGCATGTAGTAATTGAATTGCATATAACTTTGTTCCTTTCTTTTTCGCGTTTCGCATTGTAGTCATTATATTATACAATAATGTTAAAAACGTTATTTATATCTCACTTTTTACATCACGTATATGTTCTTCAAACCTTTTGCAAGCACTTTTAATGCCATCCGGTTGGTTGAAAATCATATGCGGATTACTCACCACGATATCTGCACCATTTCGAACCACATCTTTAAGCAAATCGTAGGTCACGCCACCATCTACTGTGATTTTGAACTTCAAACCCTTTTCTTCACGATAAATAGCCAAATTTTTAAGACGTTCCATCGAGCCTGATAAGAAAGCCTGCCCGGCAAATCCCGGCTCTACCGCCATTAAAATTACCATGTCCAGCTCATTTGCAAACGGGTCTATAATATCTATGCGCTGTGATGGATTTATCACAACACCGGCTTTCATTCCGGCAGCTTTGATGTCAGAAATAGTCCTGCGCACAAAACTGGTTGCATCTATATGAAAAGAATAATAGTCTGCGCCGTACCCCTTCATTATATCAATATATTTTCCGGGGTCAGTCACCATCATGTGCACATCAGCCACTGCATCAGGATAGCGTTCTTTCAATTCTCTTACAAATTTTGGATCAAGGCACAAGTTATTCACATAGTGTCCATCCATGATGTCAATATGATAAAACTTAACATTTGAATCATACAGCTCTTGAACTTCACTTCCAAAGTTTAATGTATTTGTGGTTGCCAGCGACGGCGCATTAATAGCCATGATTAAACTCCTTTATTATTTTCACGCTCTATCTATCATGTATAAATACCTTTTTTCCTGTGCTCACTATTATACATTCATCATCTACACATTGTCAATATAAAACCAATTATATTTCAAAACATTACCTTTATTAATCGAAACTTATTCATTTTTTAATAAATTATGTGTCATATCTTGCGTTTTAAATGATTTTATTCTATGATTAGATATACTAAGTGGACAAATATTAATGTCCCATATAATTAGGAGGTTCTTATGAGCAAGCACTACGGATACCCTGATTTTTCCCCCGAAGGTGTGCAAATTGTTACAACTATGGACGGTTACTACAAAGATGCACTGATGAATGTCACCGTTTATAAAATGAAAGCCGGTGAAAATCGCAGTTTCTTACTTCCTTTAGAGGAAATGGCCATTCTTCTGATGAATGGCGATATGGAATGGAGCTACCAGTCCAATACCCAGCATGTTCAACGAGATTCTTGCTTTGATGAAGGTAGCAAGGCTTATGGTCTGCATGTATGTAAAAATGTTGAAGTAACAGTGAAAGCTTTGGCAGACAGCGAAATTCTAGTTCAGTCTACCACAAACGATGGCACATTTGACACAGTTTTTTATACACCCGACAATATTCGTAACGAGATAGTTGGCGAAGGTCTGTGTGGCGACACCGCGGTTCGTCGTGTGACCACATTTTTCGATTACAGTACTGCACCTTATTCCAACATGGTGCTGGGCGAGACTTATTTGCAGCAAGGCAGCTGGTCCGGTTATCCACCTCATGGCCACACCCAGCCTGAAATTTACTACTATCGCACCGACAAGCCTCAGGGTTTTGGCGCTTGTTTCTTTGGTGATGAAGTATACAAAATCAAGGATTATTCTTTCTCATGCTTAACAGGTGGCCTTGACCATCCTCAAGCTGCCGCACCCGGTTATCGTATTTATGTTGTGTGGATTATTCGTCACTTACCGGGAGATCCATGGGTGGATCGCGTCGAGCTTCCCGAGCATGTATGGGTAAAAGACGCAAAGTTCTAATAGCGTGTCACTACGACAAATCAAAGAGCTGTTCTTAGGTGTAACTCTAAGGACAGCTCTTTTTCTATTTTGAATTTGCAACTTTTTTTCGGCTAATAAAAAGCAATATCATAGTATACACTGCGCCAATAAAAGACATATAAAGTGAAAACTGCATGTAGTGATAACTTGGGAAAACAGGCAAAACATAAGAAAGCACCGGTATAAAACTGCGCATGTCAACCAATACCGGGTGGCTTAGTGTCACAAACAATACCAAAAACGGTAATATCACAATTCTCAGTTCTTTTTTAATCACATGTGATATAAGTGTAGTCGTAACAAACAGCATAAGCTGATAATATACTAGCAGGCAAATTTCTTCAAGCATTGAAATATCGGATAATCCCAGCCCATATTTTATCACAAACAACGAAATTACTGCCGCTACACCCGAGAGTGCATATATAGGGCTCAGCGTGTATGCCGCCAGCCTCAGCTTCCCTATGTACGGAGCAAATAATGTATTTTTTTCACTCACCCACAAGCTACCCATCCATGAAATCACCAGTAAATATACAGCAATTACCCCACGTGCTATATTCATCACATGCAAATTATCATTTTGAGATATATCTTGTGCGTTCATTCCTTCCACCACTATCCCAAACGCATTTTCGCCTTCTCTGTACGCAAATATACTTTCTTTTATCAGGTTTATATCAGCCTGATGTCCTTGATTTTCCAGATAATTTCGGGCTATATATGCAGACGCCATAGATAAAATCTCATTTGTCACACTTTCATTTACAAACCTATAGTATAAATTATTTGGATATTTCACCACTTCTATCAAGCTGTTAAAACTTGCATTTTGCACGTTCTCTTCAAAATCTTCTACAAAAACATAGCCCAGCGATAACTCTTCGCTTGCCACTTTTTCTTCCAAGCTTTCTTTACTATCCTCCATAGTAAAAGTATACGCTGTGTTTTGCTGCAAGTTCTGGACTATATTTTCCATCTCGACAAAAGGTGCTTCGAAATAAAGCCCTACTGTTATACCCGACTGCTCTTGTGAGGTAGCCGTATACACCATCCATCCCACCACCATCGGCAAAGACAGAAGGCACACAATAAAAGCTTTGTTTTTTATGCACTTTTTAAAAAACACTATAAAGAACATTTTAAAAGTATTCATCGGCATCCCCAATACTTTTTTTGTTTAGATAACAAGTGGTACAAAATAATATCACCGCAGCACCTAAACACCCTATGTACAACCATACTGTGGTATCATATCTCAGCCCTGTCGCAAACAAGTCTATAAAATATCTGTACGGTGAAAACAGCGATATCACCTTCATGCTTTCACCCATAAGCTCTATCGGAAGCACCCCACCACCTGTGACCAAAAACAGGCTATGTATAATAAAACTCAGCACTGCCGCCGATAAAAAATTTCCTGCCAACTGAAACAGCACACACTGAACCAAGACAAGCAATCCTGCCAACAACAAGCATGAAATCACCATCATTATGGTAAGCTCACCACTGACTACCGCCGCTATAGTTGTCAACAACACTGTATACACAGCATATATTGGTATAATTTTGACAAAATAATACAATTGGTAGTTGATTCCTTTGGAGTAAAGTAGTCGAACCATAGTTTTTTCTGTTTTAAGCTGAAAACTGTGGTAAAACAAAGTAGTGCTTAGAAATAGCAAAAAAAGCGAAGTGGACAACACATAAAACTGTAGTGTGGGCACCTGCTTTGTGTAGCTTAAGTCATTATAGTAAAATATATTTTCTCTGTTTAAAAACGGTACCACGTAGGCAAGGTTTGCATCTAAAACAAACTCTTCACTGACTTCTCCGTGGATTCGTTCCTCATCAAGAATTGTATATATACCGCTTTGCACATATGTCATTACATCTGCAAGGCCACTGGCAAGGTTCTCAATCATAAGCCTTTCCAATGTGCCGGCATTATTTATAACCAATCTAGGCTTTGGGTTTTCGCCACTCATCACACCATGTAAAAAATTTTCAGGAACTACCATATAGGCCACTGTTTCACCGGCTTGTAGGCTATGCCTTGCCGCATCTTCATTCGCTGCAAAAACCACATGAAAACTATCCTCAATAGACTCGCTACTGAGGATAGTGTCAATCATTGCTTGCGCTTCGGGTGACTGGTCTGAATTCACAACACCTACATTCAGCTTTATTGCACCTTCACCAAAAACATCTTCCGCTATGAAAGCGACCATGTTTCCAAGCATCAATATCACTAAAAATAATAGTATTAAAATCCCGACTTTGCCCTTTATTCTTTTAAGTTCCAGCTGTATTAAACGTGCAAAAACCCGTTGCATAAATTAAAATCCTAGCAGGCCTAATGAAAGCAGATTTGTAATATCGGTATAATTTTCCGGTTGTTCAAACCAATCTCCGGAAAGACCGCCTTTTTCTGCTTCAATACGTAGCGTATCACCGTCCATCTCTGCTTCAATCAAAAGAGTGTTTTTATTTTCAGAATATACAGTAAACTGATAGTCGTCATAGTCGGTGAAAATATTTACATTATTTCTATCAGACTCAAGGTCATATATCATCACTAAAGATTCGCCATAAGTCTCTTTATAAGAAACTATCAACTCATTATCTTCCATACCTGCTTCAAACACCATTACTTCTTCTTCGTCCATAATAGCTGCCACATATTCCAGCACATCGCCTTTGGGGTTAAAGTCAAAACGTGCAGGATATCCAAGGCTTTCTGAACGCAGTGAAACAATGCGATTTTTATATACAAACACTTCTACTTCCATCTCGCTCACGCCGCCAAGCATAGCTACTACTGAATCCACCAGCTCTTCTTTGATATTTTCTGCATATATAATATCCATATCCATCATCACAGAAATATACGGCATGTATGCATTCATCAAATCTTCCGACTCAAACACATCATCGAAAAACTCAGTAATCCTATCTTCAATCACTTCACTATCTAAGGAGACCACATATCCTTTAGCCTTAATATCTTCACCGTTGATAGTCATTTCTTCTTTATCAATGGCTTCTATATCTGCTTCTTTAAAGATATCAGTAAAGCAATCTTGCAGCATATTATTGATTTTTTCATACGAGTCAGTATGATTTTTAAATATATTCAGTTCCATGTCTTCTGCGTTGTCAACATCAATCAAACCTGCGTTGTACAACTCGGACAAAATAGTTTCGTTGTCCCAGCCATATACTTCACTCAGGCCTAACATGTTTACAATTGCAGGATCCAAAGCAATGGTACCGTATTTATCCGATATCATTACCTCGCCGCCTATACCCATCATGCTGGCTTCTGCACGAATTTTTTCACTTCCAAAATCACTTTGCACATTCACGCTAAGATCTTGAAATCCATCAGAGTATGAAATATCCATATCGTACTCTTCTTTTTGGAAATCTTCAAAGAACAATATTGCGGGTATTTCTTCTGTAATGTTTTCGATTTCACTTTGAGCGTCACTTATGGTATTAGCAAAAGCTCTTCCCACCACTACAGCAGGCGAGTTCATCACTATCAAAGTAATTATCAGCACAATAATAATGACAGCTGCCAACACTCCGCCACCAATAATAAAATATTTTTTCATCATAGGTGATTTCATTTTTTGAGCCATAGCTCCATCGGCGTTTATCGAAGCAACCGTATCTTTTGTTTTATCCACCACTGTGCTCATGGCATCTTTCAGCCCGGCACCGGCAGTATTCACCACATTTCCCACCGTTGCGGAAAAGTCAGTAGGTGTTTGTATCGGAGGTGGTGTAGCACCGCTCATTGTCGGAGCCACAGGAGGAGTACCCGGCGCTGGTGGCACAGGCGCAGATGGCGGCGCCATGGGTGCTTGTGCTGTTTGTTGCACAGGTGGTGGTACCATGGGTGGTGGCGCTGATGGCACAGGCGCCGGTGGTGGCGCCATAGGTGCTGTTTGTGCTGGTGTTTGCGCACTTCCGCAATATCTACAGAACTTACTGTCCGTCGAAATATCTTTATTACAATTTTGGCATAGCATACATGGTCCTCCTCATATTCCATTCACACAATTCACGATATAATTTTCCCGTTCTTCATGACAATATACCGCTGGCAAACTTTCATCAGCTCTCCTTTGTCGTGGCTTGAATACAAAATAGCCACATCGTTAAGGCTGTTCAGGTATTCATTCATACACGCAATGGCGTCTTCATCAAGCGCCGCAAAAGGCTCATCTAATATCACCAACTTTGGGTTATTCAAAAAACAAATAGCAATAGCAACCTTCTTTTTCATCCCGCCGGACAGCTCTTCAGTTTTTTTAGAAAGAAAGGTATGCACACCTAAAAAATGGGGGATCCTTTCCACCGCTTCGTCAAAATACTTTATGTTATACACACCCTGCCACAACTTTAAATTGTCTTTAACGCTAAGCCCTTTCAGCAGCACCGGCTCTTGTGGCACATATCCTATGTCTATTTTATTGGCAGCTTTTTGTCCGCTATACAAAATTTCGCCTTTATCAAACGTGTTCACACCCGCTATAATAGACATCAAAGTGGATTTTCCCGACCCATTTTCACCCAATATCCCAAGGTGGTCTTTACCCGAAATAGAAAAGTTTATATCATGTAAAAAATCAGTTTTATCAAACTTTTTGCAAAGGCCTTTTACCTGCAATATATCCATGGCTCTTGCTTAAACCTTGTTGCCACAAAATGGACAAAATGCATCCCCTGTTTCCAAGCCTTTTCCACACTGATTGCAAAACGAACTAGCTTGCATACTTACGTCTTGGTTTTGCAAAGTTGCACCTGCATCCGGTGCGGGCATGGGCTGCGGCATCGGCACGGGCATAGGCTGCGGTACCGGTGCTTGCATAGGCTGCGGTGGTGCCGGAATCGGCTGAGGTGGAGCCGGTGTCAATGCCTGCAAGCTTTTATTCAGCAAGTCTATCTCTTCATCATATCTTACAGATATTTCCTCTATTTTTTTGTCTTTCTCGGTTATTTCTTTCTCTAAAATCTTTATAGCTTCTACAAAATTGCTAAAATCATACTCCGGATTTTCATTCTCACATTGCTCATACGCATACACACCCATGTTACACAGTTCTTTCCACTTTTCGTTTGAAAGTGTATTCTTTTCACTCTCGATAATGGATATCATGCTTTGCTTTTTGAACTCTGTGCTTTCAATCTCTTTACGAACCTTATCTGCCGGTGTCTCTTTTTTAAAAAACATTGTATACTCCCTTTCATGTTTCTTGCAAATACACACATTATAACGTCGAATTTCCTTCTTATTGCTTTCGCTATAATCCTATTTATAATATCATTTTTTCCATATATTGTCAATAAATTATTAATATTCTTATTTGGTTTTTCAGCGTTCATTCGTTGTATTTTCTTTTAGCAGCATATCGCTTCTTCACATTAAAAACACCCGTCGTGTTTATTGCATGACGGGTGTTTTTAATTATTTGTTTTGGAATATTCTATTGTCAAACTTCAAGTATTTATCTTTATATAAATCTTCATACTCTTTTACATATTCCTCTTGTGGATAATATACCGAAAGCATCTTTGCTTTTGTAGCATCAATGGCCGCTGTAAGGTTTGGATAATGGCCTGCAGCCACCATGGCGACCACCGCAGCACCTGTGATGGCAGATTCTTCCACATCAGGCACTTCAATAGGCATATTCATGATATTCGCCTTCACTTGCATCCATTTTTTATTTTTTGTTCCGCCGCCCACTGCAATCATTTTCTTCGCATCAAGGCCGATAGCTTCATACATTGTGCGCACATCCATAGAAACACCCTGGCTGATGGCTTTGTATATATCTGCTAAATTATGTGTACGGCTCAATCCTAAAAATCCTGCTAATGCGCTGGGATCATTTACCGGTGCACCACGTCCTGAAAGATACGGGTAATACAAAATGTTTGTTGGTGATGTGTCTATCATATCTTCCATTGCATCAATGTGACTATATTCCAGTGTAAAGAATGGATTCAGCTTGCGAAGCCATTCCACACTACCACCTGAAGTAATGCTACCTGCTATGCAGAACTGCATGTCCGGCAACGGACACGGTGCCCATTGGATGCCTGCTTCAAAGTCGTCTTTATCCATTGGTTTTTCTTTTCTCAGGCCTATCAGCGCTTCAGCCGTGCCCAGAGAGTCCAGCATCTGTCCCGGCTTGCTTACCGATACTGCAAAACAGCTGCACATGTGATCTTGTCCGGCAATACACACCGGAATGTCGCCCACACCCAGCTCTTCGCGCCATTCAGGCTTGATATTTCCCACACCCTGTGATTCAGGTATAACAGGTGCTAACTGGTTTTCTGTCAAGTCAAATTCTTTCAAGAAATCCACATCATATTTACGTTTATTTATATCGTATGTAAATGTGCGCGCTGCCAAGCTAGGGTCTGTTCCCATTTCACCTGTCAGCTTATATGCAATATAGCTAGGCGCAGATAACCACACTGCATTCTTATCCACATTTTCATACAAGCCACGCAACCATAAAATTTTGGGCAAGCCAAACTTTGCACTAAGATGTAGGCCGGTGCGGCGATACATCTCATACTTTGATTCCACTGCTTCCATTTGTGGTAAAGCTGTCACAGATGCTTGGTCATACCACGGGATAATAGGTGTTTTCGGCAAGCCTGTATCACAATCAATAAACAATCCACTTTCTGACATACCTGTAATTGCCACTGCTTCCACATCAGGATTTTTGTCTTTAAGCTCCTTCATCAGCTTGTAGCATACATCCCACATCTCGTCTGCACTATAGTACATATAGCCATCTTTATGTGGATAAGTGCGATTTGCCTCCTTGCCCATGGCCAGCAAATTACCACCGTTGTCAAAAACTCCATATTTAATATTTGACGAGCCAATATCAAATGATGCAACACCCATACTTCTCTGCCCCCTATATGTGTTATTATCCTTTTCTTTAGCCAATTATATGAATATAGCCCACTTTAAACAAAATAGGTATATTTTAGCCTTAAAAAACAGTATAACTGCTATGCATAAAAAACGCAATTAAAATTTTATTTCATCTGCATCAGCATATATTTTTATAACATGAAAAAAGCAAAGGCATCGTTATTCATGCCCCTGCTTTTATTATTATTTTAAAATCTTATTTATCTTTCGGGTATAAGCACACCATAACTTCCATCTTTTCTAGCATATACCACATTTATCTCATCGCTGTCTGCATCTCTAAACAAGTAAAATGTATGCCCCAGCATGTTCATTTGCAAAATCGCCTCATCCACAGTGGCCGGCTTTACCACAAAGTGTTTTTCGCGGATAAGATGGTAATTGTCTTCCTCTACATCGCTCATAAACTCAAAATCTTCCGGGAATGGATTTTTAAGTTTTTCCGCCAGTTTCTCACGATTTTTCACTATGTTTTTTGTCAGTATATCTGCAGCCATGTCGAACGCTTCTTCCATTTGCTCTGCACTGCGCTCTGCTCTGGCCACAAATCCCCTGTCACGTAGAGTAATCTCCACTTTTTGGTAGCGTTTTTCCACCACCACTGTCACATTTGCCTCTGCTTCTTCATCAAAAAACTTGTCCAATTTCAAAAGACGCTTCTCAACCCGTTCAATAAATCCATCTTTCAAATTAACTTTCCGTCCAGTACAATTAACTTTCATTTGTGTTGCCTCCTTTACGTTATCAAGCGAACCGGCAAACAAGTTCTGCTTTGTACTAATATTATACACGAAAAAGTCGTCATTAAACAATATTTTTTGTAAAATATTCTATATTTTTTCACATTTTGTGTATTATGGCTAACTGTTTGCTAATTTTTCTCTGTTTTTACATATTGCATATTTGTTTATTTTCAGTCTATTGATTTATATAAGTTCACACCATGCTCTTGACAAACAAAAAACAAGGTGCCTATAAAAGGCACCTTGATATATTATCTTCTTCGTGAATATCCACCGCCACGATGTGCTTCCATCACACGGCGCAAATCACTGATTTTTTCTTCACTTTGTGTTTTAAATCGTGACATCATATCTTCAAAAGACAAATCCGCTGTAGGTTTAGGTTCTTTGGGTTGCCAAACACGTCCACTGTCTGCTCTTTGTTGACGCGACTGTTGTGGTTTACGTTGTCTTGGCTGCTCTTCTACCTGCACATTTTCCTGTGCTTGCTTATACGAAAGTGCCACTTTACCATCCTGTGCAACATTTACCACTTTCACCTTGATTTCTTGGCCTTCGCTCAAGACATCGCTAAGCTCTTGAACATAGCTGTTACTCACTTCTGAAATGTGCACCATCCCTGTAACGCCACATTCTAGCCGAACAAAAGCACCAAACTTTTTCACTCCGGTCACTTTCCCGGCATAGATCTCACCCATCTGAACCTGCATGTACGATTACTTCCTTCATTATTCATTAAGACACAGTCATTACCCGGCACTAATACCAAAACTTATTCGCCTGTAAGATCTACAAACACACGCTCTTGCGGAAGAGCATAGCCCAGCTTTTCACGAGCCACACGTTCAATGTATGCCTCGTCGCTGCCCTCTTCCATCATACTTTCAAGCTCTATATTCGCATCCGACTGTATTTTCAGTTGCTCCTCAAGACGTTGCAACTCTTGCCTTTTTTCTGCAATTTGAAATTGTCCCGTCGCAAAGCTAACCACAAGATACACGCCAACTGATGCCACAGTAAGCCTGAACAAAATATTTTTCAGCCCTTTTTTGGGTTTCATCTTATTTTTTTTATCCATAATTTTCACCCACGACGAATTTCATTTTGATTTACTTTTTATATGCATAACACAACCGCCCTATACATGGTAACAATTATACACTATTACAAGTAATCTTTGCAAGTGTCTTTACAAATTTATTTCAAAGTATCATTTCTCAGCAATCTTCATTCCATCAGCTCATACATTTCCCTAGCCACATCTTTACCCTTTTGCTCTGTCACGCTTAGTACCTTTGCCTTTATGATACGGTTTCCAAAGGCTATTTCTATCTCGTCACCTATTTTCACGGTATAGCTGGCTTTTACCGCTCTTCCATTCACCGATACACGTCCTGCATCGGCCACTTCATTTGCCACAGTTCTACGTTTTACCAGCCTTGAAACTTTCAAATATTTGTCAATACGCATATTGTGCTCCTCCCTATATAAATAGAAAAAACAACCGCAAAAAGCGGTTGCTCAGTCTGTCAATAAAGCACCTTTTAGGTGTTATTTGCAAAACACCTGCTCGGTTGCACACAAAAAGTATGCATCCTTACATCATTTCTTGTTTCCTTGAAATCAGCACTTTTCGCCGCATAATGTTTAACATTTAGAATTTATTTCACAGCGTCTTTCAAAGCTTTGCCTGCTTTAAATGCAGGAGCTGTGGTTGCGGGAATTGTGATTTCCTCTTTAGTTTGTGGGTTACGGCCTTTGCGCTCGGGACGATTGCGTGTCTCGAATGTACCAAAGCCAACCAAAGCCACTTTGTCACCGCTTTTCAATGCGTTTGTGATACTCTCTATCACTGCATTAACTGCTTTTTCTGCATCTTTTTTAGATAAAGCTGCGCTTTCAGCCACTTGTGCTACCAAATCAGTTTTTGTCATTCTTCCTTACCTCCGAATAAATTTATTTTTGCAGACTCCTCTGCTTAGTGATATCTTTATACTAACTTATTTTTCTGTTTCGCTACTTTTTGCTTTTTTCCACAAAGCATCCAGTTCACTTTCATCCACAGAAAGTAAGTCTTTGCCTTTGTCATTTGCCAATGTTTCCACTGTTTTTATACGAGTGATAAACTTTTGTGTACTTTTACTCAGTGCTTCTTCTGCATCAATATCAAGCATACGAGCTACATTCACAGCGCTGAATAACACATCGCCAACTTCTTCCTCTATGTTGGTGTCTGTTTGCATCGCCTGCTTTAGTTCTGTCAGCTCAGACTCCATATCTTTCATTGCTGCTTGTGCATTAGGATAGCAAAACCCATACCTTGCCACACGCTTTTGCACTTTTGACGCACGCATCACGGCCGGAAAACTTTTTGGCACACTGTCTATCTGCTGGCTCATAGAATCTATGCCTTTTTCTTCACTTTTCAAAGTTTCCCAGTTGCTCAGTACCTGTCCGGTTGTTTCGGCAGACACCTCTCCAAACACATGTGGATGACGAAAAATCAATTTTTTGCATATGCCGTCACATACATCGCTGAAAGAAAAAACACCATTCTCTTTTTCTATCTCTGCATGCATCGCTATCTGCAACAATAAATCTCCCAGTTCTTCACACAACATGTCTGTGTCTTCTAGGTCAATAGCGTCTGCCACCTCATATGTCTCTTCAATCAGGTTTTTTCTCATCGAGGCATGTGTTTGCTCTTTATCCCAAGGACATCCTCCCGGAGCCCGCAAAATGCGCACAATCTCCAAAAGATCCTGTATTTCATATTTTTCTTTTTGGGGATAAACCAATATGTTTTGCCTCCCTGATACTGCTATACGCTATTAGCACTTCAAAACACTACACAATAATACTACTCTATTAGTAAGCTTTTTTCAATAGATTCACTGTGTTTTTTAAGTCACACTTCATTTTCTGGTTGTTTTGCCGAAATTTTACTCAATTTTTGCCCTTTGAACCATACATATGCCTTACTTTTTGGATAATTAGTACCCATTGCTGCCACAAAAGGTGGCATCCTTTTTACCCTCCGCACCGTTATCGGCGCCTAAAATTGTCACATCAACATCTTCTTTTTCAAACTTTGAGAGCTCTTCTTTCACTTTATCTATCTCTTTTATATACCAACCCATCATCGGCTCGTTTTCCTGACCTAATTTATGTAGCTTGTATACAAACGCTCCCAGCTGGCGCTGACGTTTATGTAGTTTTGCCTGCAATGACAGCTGTTTTGCCCTGTCACAACCTTTGTTCACAAAGCTCTCTGCCTGCTTTGCTGCACCTGTGGCCACGCAAGAGGCCGCGTCCATCATTTTATCAAATGTATTCATCATAAACCTCCGGTTATTGTCCCAAAAATTCACGTAACATAGAATTTTGTGGCACGTGCTTCATGTCAATAGGAGAGCATCTGGAGAATTTCTTTATTAAATCTTCAAGTTTTGTGCTCATAACCTCGTTCACTATATTGATTCGCATTTTTTCCACAAACGGCGCCAAAAGGCAAATCTCATAACTAAACGATGTATCAAGCAATAAATCGGCATATGGCTTAAACGCCTTGATATATTGATCCTCACCCTCACATACCAGCGGCCACATACTGATGGTAGATTCAGGCTCATGTCCACGGAACATATGATCACGCACCATACGTCGTGCCAGGCGAATTTCCCGTGTGGCAAGCGAGCGCTGTCCACTGTGTGAATATTCTTCCCTGAGTCCTGCGTAAACTTTATACACGCTTCCCTTTGGTAAAGCATTAGTAAGAATAGGATTCAGCGCGTGAATTCCTTCAATTACCACCACGCCACCTTGCAATTCAATCGACATTCTTTCCTTTTTACGGGAATCTGTCTCAAAGTCAAACATAGGAAACTGCGCACTACCTGTTTCAATAAGCTCGTTAAGACAAGTATGTATTTCGTCTATGTCCAGCGCTTGAATATTTTCATAGTCTGTACTTCCGTCCGGAAGACGTGGATACTCCTCGATATTCTTGTAAAAATTATCAAGGCTAACCATGGCCGCATGTGCACCATTTTCTTTCAATGCATCCACAAGTTTTTGTGCAGTGGTTGTTTTTCCCGAAGCAGAGGGTCCGGTTAGCATAATCACCTTGCATTTACTTGCGATACTTTCAACTGCGGCCGCTTTCACACGGCTTTCATATTCAATCTCACAATGACGCACAAAACTTACCGGGTTTTCCGCTGCGGTATTAATAAGCCCTATCTCCACCAATCGTTTAGGAATCCAAATAGCCGGCATATGCTTTCTTCACCCCTTCTTTACGATGCAACATTTCCTCGATATTTGTGATATAATCCACGGCAAACTTATGATTATACTGTCTTTTAATGATTTTTTTGTCTTCAAGCACCAACTTTGTGCTGGCGCCTGCGCCTGCTGCCAAAATAGTGTGTTCTTCTTCCATAATAAATATGTTATACAAACCTTCATTGCCTTGTAGCGTCCAGCCTGTGTTCTCCAAATTATCCACACCGCTTTTCTGACGGTATAAATAATACGGAACATATCCTGCCTGCCTAAGGCGTGGATATGCAAGCTTTATCATGCTTGAAGGCCCAAACATTCCCTCTTCTTTTTGTGCCAAAACAATCTCAGATGCACGCTTTTTTGTCAGTGAATGCAGGGTGATATTTTCCGGTCTCAGCCTGATTGCCTCTTCTAAACTTTGTGAAAAGCTTTCCTTGGTGTCTTTCGGCAAGCCTGCTATCAGGTCCATGTTTATCACATTGTGACCAATATTCCTTGCATTTTCATAACAGCGTCGTATATCTTCCGCTGTATGCTTTCGCCCGATGCTCACCAGCACTTCATCACAAAATGTTTGTGGATTAATAGAAATACGTGAGACACCATATTGCTTTAAAAGTTTCAGCTTTTCTGCATCTGTACAGTCAGGCCGGCCTGCTTCCACGGTATATTCCCTTGTTTTTTGTGGCTCGAAATATTCATCCACCGCCGACAAAAGACTATCCAGCTGAGAAATATTAAGCGATGTGGGTGTGCCACCACCGATATATACACTTTCCAGCTTCAGGCCATGTGCCGCTTTTGCTGTTGCGGCAAGCTCCTGCTTTAATGCTTTCAAATACTCGTCCATCAAATGCGATTCTTTATCCACTGTGCGTGAAACAAAACTACAATATGAACATCTGGTAGGGCAAAACGGTATCGAAACGTATAAACTATAACTATTTTTCTTGGATTTTTCAAGTATCGGACGCTGACGACGTTCTATCTCTGTAAGCAAATCGCATTTTTCATCGGACACGTCGTATTCGTTTTTCATCCGACTGCCCGCGTCTTGCTCATTTTGTGATTTCAGCATCTTACGATACAAATTCAGCGGCCTTACACCGGTAAGCATACCCCACGGCGGCCGTTTTTTCATCACCTTCACAAATATGTGATACAGCACTGCTGTAGGATTTTCACTCTCTACCCACTTCACACTGCACACCGTTTCGGCACCGTTTTTATACCGCAAACCCACTACTGTACGTGATTTTGTAGTCCTAATGTAGGCAACATCACCCTTTGTGCTACTATTTTGCCGAAGTGAAGCCTTTGGAAAAAACAATCGCACCATGTGCTCTGTTTCGTATGTAGATGGCAATCCTTTTACCAAAATTTCCATTAAATTATCTAAAACCTCAAATATGGGTTGTGCTTTTTCTCGTAATCCATAGACGAAAACTCTTCATGTCCGGGCAACACCTGTACATCTTCTTGCACAGCATCTACCAGCTTTTTCAAGCTTTCCTTCATGTGTGCAGGATTACTTCCGGGCAAGTCTGTGCGTCCAATATCTTGCGCAAACAATGTATCGCCACTAAACATCATATCGCCACAAATAATGCAAGTAGAACCCGGAGTATGTCCGGGAGTAAAAATAGTTTTAAACTTCATATCATCAAGCACAATCTCGCCAAAGTCAGTGTAGTATTCATCTGCTTTAATACCAAACTGGTCTGCATCTGCTTTGTGCATATACACTTTTGCGCCATATTTCGTACGTAGTGCCTCCACACTTCCCACATGGTCATGGTGCCCATGTGTAAGCAAAATATGTGTAAGTGTGGCGCCGTTTTCCTCTATAGCCGCCACAAAACGTGCCTCCGACGCGGCCGGGTCCACCACAGCAGCATGTCCGTCATCTCCGATCATCAAAAAACAATTGGTATACAGCGGTGGTCCATCTACTATATGTATAGCTTTCATTGCCCACACTCCTTTTTAATAGTTATGATTATTTCCATTCATCGGTGTCCAATAGTAACGTCACCGGACCATCGTTCACCAGTTCCACTTTCATATCTGCGCCAAATTCGCCGGTTTGCACATCTTTCAGGCCTTGCTCTTTTATACATTTTACAAAGCTTTCATAGCAATCTGTGCTAAGTGGTGGTTTTGCGGCGGCAATAAATGATGGCCTGTTGCCCTTTTTACTGTCGGCATATAAAGTAAACTGGCTTACCACCAGTGCACTGCCTCCGATATCTGCAGCAGATAAATTCAGTTTACCGTCAGCATCATCAAATATGCGAAGTCCCGCACATTTTTTAGCAAGTTTTTGACACAGTTCTATGTCATCACCCTCGCGCACCCCAAACAAAATCACCATTCCTGGCCCAATTTCTCTTTTTTCATCATCATTTATCAGAACCGACGCCCTGCTTACTCGCTGAACCAGTGCACGCATTCAACCCACTCCTTCGTTAGCTAAACTAATGCTTTAGCTAGCTTCTTTGAATTCCCACAACATCTTTAATTTTTCTCAGTCTTGAAATCACATTGTTTAAATGATCTGTATTTTGGATACCTATGGTAGCGCTCATTGAAGCTCGGCCGTCTGATGTTCGTCTTGCCGAAATTGAATATATCGGCACCCGCATATCAGCCAAGGCCACCGACACATCGGCAAACAATCTGTCTCTATCAAGAGCTGTCACTTCAAGAGTGGACGTGAAATTCTCCTTCACGCCTTCTTCCCAGTGTGCCGCCACCCATCTTGGGGAAGCATCAGGTGCCGCGGCATTACGACAATCTTTTTTGTGAATGGACACACCATATCCACGAGTTATAAACCCAATGATATCATCGCCCGGTAAAGGATTGCAGCATTTGGCAAACTTAATCAGCACGTTGTCTATGCCTTCTACGCTGACGCCTTCTCCGGCTTTTTGTTTTTTCACCGTTGTGGGAATATCAAATGTTTCCACAGGATCGGTACTTTTTACCAGTTTTGCGTATTCTTCTTTTATTTTCGGCATCAAGCGCGAAATCAAAAGACCGCCATATCCTATCGCCGCATACATCTCTTCTACTGTATTTTTACGCTGGCGATGTGCTATATTTTCCATGAATTTATCATATTCCTCAGCCGGAACCGATATTTGGTTTCGACGCATCTCTTTGTCAAGCGCCGCTTTACCTTCCATGATATTTTCTTCTTTA
Source organism: uncultured Oscillospiraceae bacterium (assembly GCA_964367945.1). Lineage (GTDB taxonomy): Bacteria > Bacillota > Clostridia > Oscillospirales > Ruminococcaceae > JAAYCI01. The sequence continues at coordinate 39,287 of CAYIZZ010000005.1, forward strand.
CGTTCTTTTTTGAACCAGTGCCTTATCTTGCTTTTTGCTTCACTGGTGGTAACAATACTCAGCCAATCCCTGCTTGGGCCTTTTGTATCGTTGCCGGTCATCACTTCCACCACTTCGCCCGTCACCACTTTATGATCAATAGGCACAATGCGAGAATTCACCTTTGCACCAATCATACGGTTACCCACTGCCGAGTGAATTGCATAAGCAAAGTCTATCACCGTTGCGCCACTGGGCAGATTGATAACATCGCCTTTTGGGGTAAACACATACACTTCTTCCGGTATCAAATCACTTTTGATATCCCGTAAAAGATCCACACCATCTTCGGCGTCTCTTTGGCTTTCCAGTAGTTGGCGCACCCAAACAAGACGGTCTTCCAGCTTATCTTTACCTTGCAGGCCGGCTTTATATTTCCAGTGCGAGGCTACTCCATACTCTGCCAGCTGGTCCATTTCTTTTGTGCGTATTTGTATCTCAAACGCTACACCTTCATGGCTAATCATGGTGGTGTGCAAGCTTTGATACATATTCGGTTTTGGTGTAGATATATAATCTTTAAATCTATTTGGCAAAGGGTGATACATGTCATGAACAACACCCAGCGCCGCATAGCACTCAGAAATGCTGTCTAAAACAATCCGCAATGCATAAATATCATATATTTCTTCAAAGTTTCGATTTTGGATAAACATTTTGCGATAAATGCTGTATACGCTTTTTATCCTGCTGTGCATCACCACGTTTTTTATGTCATTTTTTTCAAGTTGTTTTTTGATGCTGTCTGAAATGCTCTCTACATATTCAGTAGCTTTTTTCTTTTGGCCCACCATCTCCACAATTTCTGCATATCCAATAGGATCAAGATAAAAAAGACTTAAATCTTCAAGCTCTTTTTTTATGCCCGACATACCCAGCCTATGGGCAATAGGCGCATACACTTCCATTGTCTCAAGGGCTTTATCGCGACGTTTTTGCTCTTTCCATGCGTTGGCTGTTCGCATATTGTGCAGCCTGTCGCACAGCTTTATCAGCATCACTCGCACATCTTTTGACATAGCTAAAAGCATCTTACGCAAGTTTTCAGCTTGTTCTTCTTCCATGGACGAAAATGTGATTAGACCAAGTTTTGTCACGCCGTCTACCAGCAGCGCTACTTCTTGTCCAAACTGAGAGCCGACTTCTTCCAGTGTCATGCTGGTGTCTTCCACCACGTCATGCAAAAGCGCCGCCACCAGCGCTTCCGTATCAAGGCCTAAATCCAGTAGCATTCCGGCCACAGCAAGCGGATGACTCACATATGGCTCGCCGCTTTTACGATTTTGCCCTTCATGAGCTTTTTCCGCCACTTTATATGCTTTATCAATCTGAACTATGTCATACGGACGTCCAGACTCTTCCGCCATTTTTTTAAATTCTTCATATGTCACATTACGTGGAATCTCGGCCGCCATTTTCTCACCTCTCGCCATTCTACCCTTTTTAAAATGTTTGTGCTTTTTAGTTGTGATTTCGCACTACTAAATATATTATTTTTCTTCGCTGCATTTTTGCAATTTTTTCATCAGCGTACCATTTGCAAGGTCTTTTTTTTCCGCCACCTGCACCAGCTTATAGCATGCTGTTTTTTCGTCTTTTTCAATCAGATTCAGCTCTTCAAGTGTGGCCAGCGATGTTAGCATTTTTCCTGTTTTTTCTTCGCCAAAAGCTGCCATCGCCGGACGCAAGTCCATATAATTCAGTGGTATCCCTGTACGCATTTTACGGTATAGCTGTGCTGTATCATCCCTGCTTGGAAGTAAAAGCGACACTATATCTTCCTGTAAAATATGCCCCGCCAGCACACTTTCAAACAAAGCATTCTGGCTGACATGCTCTTCTGTCATGCCACTTGGCCGCATTTCCACCACCCTGGCAGATACCTGCATACCGTTTTTGTTCTCGTAAATAGATATCACCACTAAAACATCTATCAAATCACCTATTCGATATGCCAAGTTGTCCGGCGACACTCCAAAAAGTACTGCGTAAAGAGTATCATTTTCTTGCCTGAAACGCAATCTAGTGTGTTTTCCTTCACTTATTGAATACACTGCATCCAGTGTAACATTTTTTATCAAAAATATTGGTTGTGGGTTTCCGCTACCACACGGTGCTAAACGCTGCAAGCTTTGCACCTCTTTCACTGACAGCTCAGACAACTGTACCACAGCATCGGCACACACCGCCGGTAGTTTCGGAACCGGGCTATTTTCCGCCGCCCATTTATTCACTCTTTTGCGGAACTGCTTTACATACTCTTTTTTAAGCGAAAATCCTGCCGCTAGGTCATGTCCGCCAAACCTTAGTAAAATATCTTCACACGATGAGATAGCCCCATGCAGTGAAAATCCACCAAAACTGCGCCCACTTCCACGACCTTCGCCTTCATCAAAGGAAATAGCAATCGCCGGCTTTGCATACTTATCCACCAGCCTTGATGCCACAATACCGATAACACCCTGATGCCAGCCATCGCCCCAAATTACCAATACTCTAGAGGCCGACAAATCAGGGTCTTGTTCCAGCTGCTTTTCAATTATTTCTAATATTTCTTGTTCAGCCGCTTGACGAGATATATTCTGCTGTTGCAAGTTTTCCACAAGTTTAGCAGCTTCCTCTTCGTCTTCGGCTAAAAGCAGTTGCAATGCCGTTGTCGCATCATCCATTCGTCCTGCCGCATTCAGCCTTGGCGCTATACCATAAGAGATATTTTCAACTGTGATGGTTTTATCTTTCCAACCACAAGCCTCCACAAGCGCCGCAAGGCCTGCCCGTTTTGTATCTTGTAATGATGCAAGGCCTGCTCGCACTATCACACGGTTTGGTCCTGTTAGCTTCATCACGTCTGCCACTGTACCTATGGCCGCTAAATCGCCATATATAGGCAGTAACTCTTGTGGCTGGCATCCTTCCAGCGCCGCCAACAGCATAAACGCCACACCTGCACCCGACAAGTTATCAAGACCGCTTTCGTCGTCTTGCCTGCATGGATCTACCAATGCATCTGCGGCCGGCAAAGTATCGTATGGCAAATGATGATCGGTCACCACCACCGACACTCCTCGCTCGTTAGCTCTTTCAATAGCCTCAAATGCCGTGATGCCATTGTCCACCGTGATGATAAGTGAAATCCCTTTATCCGCCATGGAATCCACCAGCGGTACCGACAATCCATAGTCGTCATCATTGCGAGATGGCAACTTATAAAACACTTGTGCTCCGCAGCTTTCAAGATAAGTATACACCAAAGATGTAGATGTTATTCCATCTACATCATAATCTCCAAACACGGCAATTAGTTCTTCATTTTCTATTGCATGAGTGATACGATCCACCGCTTTTTCCATATCAATCATGGTCATTGGGTCAGGTAAGTATTCCTCTTCGCACAGCATGTCAGCCACTTCTTGCGCATTGTTCATACCACGAGCTGTCAGCACTTTGCACAACAACTTTTCCGCATCCATTTCGGTCATCAGTGCTACTGTGTTTTCTTCTTCGCTATCATGCACTTTCCACTCTCGGTACAACATAGAGGATTCTCCTTTCCCTTTATTATTTTTCTTTTACACGTCACTGCCCGGGATATATCTTTCAATAATAGCGTGTGCTACTTTTATACCATCCACCGCCGCGCTCATTATCCCGCCGGCATATCCTGCACCCTCGCCACACGGATAAACGCCTGAAACACTTACGCTTTCCATTTGCTCGTCTCTTGGCATGCGCACAGGCGATGATGTTCTTGTTTCCACTCCACTGAGAACGGCATCTTTTGCATCAAATCCGGGAAGCTTTTTCCCGAAATCCACAATCCCGACCCTCAAAGCCTCGCTTATATCGCCGGAAAAAATTGTATCCAGCGCCACACCTGTTGCCCCTCTTGGATAGCTTGGTGTTACGCGCCCTTGGGTAAACGTTGATTTTCGGTCTAAAAATTCGCCCACTGTTTGTGTCGGTGCGGAATAATTTTTCCCACCTGCTATAAAAGCGGCTTTTTCTAAGTTTCGCTGAAACTGTATCCCGCCGAAAGGTCCATCCTCAAAATCGTTTGGGCCCACATTCACCACCAGTGCTGCATTTGCATTTTTACCATTTCTTGCATGCACACTCATACCGTTTGTCACAACGCCGCCCTCTTCGCTGGCCGCCGCTACCACTTGGCCACCCGGACACATGCAAAACGTGTACACTCCACGCCCACCACTCCTGGTAGACAACTGATACTCTCCAGCCGGCAAAGATTTATGACCTGCTGCTTCATGGTAAAGACCCTTGTCTATATCTTCTTGCAGATGCTCAATTCGCACCCCTACTGAAAACTGCTTTGGTAAAAGCGTAATCCCTCTACTGTTCAAAACACTAAACGTGTCCCTGGCCGAGTGTCCGTTTGCCAGCACAAGTATACCACACGGTATCTCGCCGTTTGTAGTGTCAAGACCATTCAGCGCTCCGTTTTTCAGTTTTATATCTGTCATTTTGGTGGAAAACATCACTTTACCACCAAGCTCTTCCAGACTTTTTCTCAGTGCACCAAAAACATCACGAAGCTTATCTGTGCCAATATGCGGCTTTGCACGCCATGCAATTTCTTTTGGCGCTCCGGCCGACAACAAGGTATCTATCACCCTACTGCAAAGTGCATCGCCTATCCGGCTAACCAGCTTTCCGTCAGAAAAAGTACCTGCGCCGCCTTCGCCAAACTGTATGTTTGTGTCCTTTAGTAGCGCGCCGCCTTCTTCAAATGCTTTAACTGCCAGCGCACGCTCTTCCATAGGCATTCCACGTTCCAGCACGACGGGCTCAAAGCCTGCCGCGGCAAGCTCCAGCGCACAAAACAGTCCTGCAGGACCAAGCCCACACACCACCAC
>CAYIZZ010000006.1:0-40050 GCA_964367945.1 uncultured Oscillospiraceae bacterium
CTAACAATCAATCATCATGAAAAATCTTGCCGATATTACAAAAAGAAGCTATCACGTTTAAGTGATAGCTTCTTTTTAGTAGAGTATACTTATTTTATTTGTCTAGCTTTGTAAGAAAAATACTGCATTTTTCGCAGTAGTATGTTTGAGGCTTACCTGTAGATATAAAACCTACTTTTGTGACCTCATCAATTACTACACCACCGGCTTTTTCAATCTTTTTTGCAGAAAGTGCCAGACCCTCAATTGTTGATATTTCAGGCAACCAGTATACGGCATGAGAGGACGGTGCGTGAATATGGCCAAGATCCATTTTTTGCTTACAATAAGGGCACTCCATGGTTTTTACCTTTCTGTCATATAAAAACTAAAAATACGGATAGCGAGATACTATCCGTATAATACCCCGCCGGATGAAATATTGGGGATTTTATGCTTTAATATAAAATTTATGCTTTCACAATTGTTTTATCAAGTGCGAAAAATTCTTGCATGCCGTTTTTCTCGAAGTATGGAGGACGGCCCACCACCAAAGGACGCAGGTATTCCATCATGTTTTCGTTCACGTCACAACCGTTTTCGTTCATCCAATCATCGGGAATTTCTTTCTCAAGGTTGGCGCATTTCTCAATGGGTACACCGGAGATGCTCACCAGATACGGAGATTGGCTGATGCGGTTGAACGCCATCATAATGCCGGTCTCGCCACGTGCTGCGGCCAAAACACCTTCACGGCCGATGCGCTGTGCTTCGCTGATATCTGTGCCGGAAGCAATGTGGGAAGCCGCACGCTGAAGCACACTAAGCTCCAAAGAACGAACTTTACAGCCAAGTTTTTCCTTCACCAAGTCTTCAAGATATTTGCCGGTACCGGATAGCATTTTGTGGCCGAAAGCGTCTACGGCAGTGCCGGAAGCGCTCACATATTCGCCGTTTGCCAGCTTGATACCCTCAGAAACAGCAACAATCAGCAGCTGGTTTTTCTTTGAATATTCGCTAACTCTATTGATGAAGTCATCGGGATCAAAAGCTTTTTCCGGAACATAAATGAGCTGGGGTGCGGCGCATCCTGTATCACGCGCCAAAGCGGCAGAAGCAGTCAACCAGCCGGCGTTGCGGCCCATGATCTCAACAATAATAACACTAAACATGTCATACACGCTGGAATCTCTGTAGATTTCGGCAATGGATGTGGCAACATACTTTGCAGCAGATGCAAAGCCGGGTGTGTGGTCTGTAAGAGGTAAATCGTTGTCGATGGTTTTAGGCACACCCACACAGCGGATGTCTACGTTTTTCTCTTTGAAAAAAGCGCTCAGCTGTTTCACGGTGTCCATTGAGTCATTGCCACCGATGTAAAAAAACATGCCGATGTTATATTTTTGGAAAATTTCTAAAATTTTGTCATAAGCTGCATCCGGTGCTGAGGGCATTTTGAACCTGCAACTACCCAAAGCCATGGCAGGAGTAGCCGCCAAGCGATCGAAATCTTCGGCATTTTTCATACTTTTGCGCAAGTCTATGATCTGTTCAGCCAGAAGGCCTTGAATACCGTTTAATGCGCCGTAAATTTCACCGATTTCGGCTTGTTCCATTGCGCCACGGATAACACCGGCAAGGCTAGCATTGATGGCAGCAGTAGGTCCACCTGATTGTCCGACAATAACATTCGTTTTCAAGATATGACTCCCCTTTATTGTGAAAATATATTTATGACAACGTCATATAAATAAGCGATGATATGACATTGCTTTCATACATAGCGTGCGTTTGCATATGAAAATATCTAAACTAACGAAAGTGAATTCAGTGCAAAAATCCATAAGAAGACTGTGAAAATAGAAGCAATAGATGTGAAGACAACGGCCTCACATGCAAGCTCGGAGTCGCCTTCCATGGCGGCGGCCATTGGGAAAACCGAAGTGGCTATAGGACAGGCGAATATCAGCATGATTCCCATAAGCACAGGACCACGGAAACCCAGCAGTACAGCGATGCTTACCCAAATAAGTGGATGGATTAACAGCTTGTAAGAAATGATGCCGGCCAAAGCTTTTCGGTTTTTCACTGCCGAGGCTATGCGGAAAGATGCGCCCATGATGATGAAGGCAAGTGGAGTGCCGGCGCCGGCAATGCTCTCAACAGTTGAAAATACAGCTTGTGGCAGAACAATCCCGGAAAGATTGAATATCAGCCCAAACGTGACACCAAGAATGGGTGGGTTTGTGGCAAGGCCCTTCAGCACAGATTTCATTTGAACTCTACCACCCCGGAAAAGCTCGAACGACAAAACCGACAATAAGTTGAAAACCGGAATGATGGATGAAAGCAGTAAGGCCACAATGCCTACATTGTCAATACCATAAAAATTGATGGCGACAGGTAGGCCAAACAAGGCAACATTGGTGCGAAATGTACTTTGCAGAAAAACACCTTTGCGAGGATTTGAAAACTTGGTACGAGATATTATGAAGGCCAAAATGATGAAAGTAAGGATAACGCCACCATTTACATATAATATTGCGCTTATATCGAGTAAAGTGGATAAATCAGCGGTGTATATGTTGAAAAATATAAGAACAGGCAAAAAAAGCTTAAACATCAGCTTGTTCATGCCTGATGCAGTTTCAGCACTGATTACTTCGATGCGACGAAGGAAAAAACCAACACTCATGGAAATAACCAGCGGTAATATAGCGTTTAAAGAAATTATAAAGTTGTCCATGCGAAATCACCCTTCTTTGCTTTAGGTATGAATTTATAAGGGCAATAACCCACTTTGTCTATTATGGCACTCATAAGCTCTAACGTCAAGAAATAACAAAAAGAAATTCTAACTGCTAAAAAATAGTGTTTATTATAATGGTTGTTCTTGCTTGATAGGATACAGCTTGGTATAATATAATTATTAATTATGATGAAAAATATCGCAGTGTTTTGTTAAAGAAGGGAAAACTTTTTGATGCAAAAGTTGTCGCAGCAAATGAAAAATAATAAAAAAGTGATAATTGCAATGGTGGCAATTTTACTTTTGGCCACTTTAATAGAACTATTTTTATTTAACTTTCGCCATTTTGAAAGCTTATTTTTTTCGCCTGTAACATTGACAAACCCCGTGGTGGGCGAGGGGTTTGTGACAGAGGGGGAAAACACATATCGTCGCCAAAGCCAAGGCGAAGATGCAATGAGCCTTACATATGAAGACGTAAACATGCCTATATATAACATATATTGTAATGTGAGAAGTGCCACAGCACCGGGGAATGATATTTTTATCAACTTTGAAATAACCGATGCATCGCATAAATATTACTATCAGATGCCTACTGCAGTGGTGTGGGATACTGTGGAGCAGTCTAAATATTATCGCCTACATTTAAACGGCGAAACAAACGACTTGCAGCTGATTTTTTCTGCCGTCAATCATGACGAGGTGATGGTGGTGGATGATATTGTGATAAATGCAAAAGTACCGCTTTCTTTCTCTTTCACCAGATTTTTCATAGTGTTATTTTTATTGTTTGCGGGATATGCCCTTAGGCCAAAAAGCAGGATATACACCTTCCGTATCGGCAAAAAAACACCGGCCACACGCGGAATGATAGCGATAATTGTATTGATGGTGTTATGTGCAGTGTGGATATTTTGGCTACTTGGCACAAACTCAAACCCACAAATGATAGAAAATGCCGGAATGAACCAGCAAAACTTCTTTGTGCAGCAGGTGCAAAGTATTTTAAACGGATACTTACACTTAGATATTCCGGTGTCGGAAGAACTGCTGGCGCATCCGTATCCGTATGATATCACAGTGCGCGGTGCAGGCGAGTTTGAATATGTGTGGGACCTAAGCTTTTACGACGGACAATATTATATGTATTTTGGGCCACTGCCAAGCTTTTTGTTTGCGCTGCCGTATTTGCTAATCACCGGCATGGCGCTGCCTTTATATATAATGAATTTTCTTTTCAGCTCTATGTTTGCGGCGGGAATGTTTTTCCTAATGTATCAGATTGTTCGCAAGTTTTTTACTGATATACCGTTTGTTACATATTTGCTTTTGAGTGTATTTATGCTGGCGGGAAGCAACATATTTTTCTCGGCAGAAGAGCCTTCGGTGTATAATGTTGCCATTACCTCGGCTATGTCGATGTGCGCTTTAGGCTTTGGGTTTTGGATAATGAGCCTTGGTGAAGAAAAACTACACACAGTTCCGCTGTGCTTGGGTTCTTTATTTGTGGCACTGGTGGTGTGGTGTCGGCCGTCTGTCTTATTACTTGGCTTTTTTGCATTGCCGCTGTTTTGGGGCCGTATGTTTAAAGATCGCCAGCTTTTTTCAAAGCAAAGCATAGTGAAAACAGTGTGTTTTGTGGCGCCGGTGGCGGTGATAGCTGTGATGGCCATGACATATAACTACTTGCGGTTTGACTCTGTGCTGGATTTCGGGCACAAGTTTTTGCTGAGTAGTACGGACTTGTCTATTCGTACATTTGTGCCGGAAAATATCGGACGAACATTATTTTATTCTTTTTTACAGCCGCCTGTATTCAGCGGTGCTTTTCCTTACTTACAGCCGGCGGTATACTCGCCCGGAATTATGTATGATGTGTTTATAGAGCCGATTTTTGGTGGGGTGCTGATGTGCTTTCCTATGCTTTGGTGCTTGCCAATGGCGGTGTATTACAAAAAAGAGCTGACACAGCGAAGGTTATACCCGATAATTTTGGCGTTGCTGGGCTCGGGCGTGGTTTTAGCATATGTAGCGGTGCACAACGCAGGGCTGACACAGCGGTATGTGGGCGAGTTTTTCACGGTGATGTGCCTAGCGGCGGTGTTGTTGATACTGTTTCTGACAGAGCAGATGCAAAGCGGAAGAAAACGTATATTTATACGTAATTTTGTTCTTTTTGGCGTGGCGTGTGCAATTGGATATGCGGCATGCCTGGTGTTTTCTGTGGCAGGTGGACCCTTCCCAAGCATAAAAACAACCAACCCTGAGCTGTTTTACACTGTGCAAAGAGCGGTGCAGTTTTGGATGTAGTTTTATGATTTCTATGTAGGAGTGCATATGATACAAAGCAAAAAAGACTTAAAAGAATATATGAATGCCGATGCTTTTGCAATGTCACGCAAAGGCTGGTTTCCTATGTTTTACGACTATGCATGGCGGTATATTCGATGCCTTAGGAAAAGTGAATATTATTTAAATTGTCGCAAAGATGTGCTTGGTCGGGTTTTGGGCCTGTGGCATCGGTTTTGCCTGCATCAGCTGGGCGTGAAGTGTGGGTATGAAATTCCGCTGAATGCATGCGGCAAGGGGCTTTCACTGGCGCACATAGGTAGCGTGATAATAAACGGCGGGGCAAAACTGGGTGAGTATTGCCGTATACATGCAGGGGTAAATATCGGCACAGCGGCAGGCGAAAGCAGTGCCGCGCCTCAAATAGGAAACAGGGTGTATATAGGCCCGGGCGCAAAGCTGTTTGGGCCCATTGTCATTGCCGATGATATCGCAGTGGGTGCAAACGCTGTGGTGAACAAAAATTTCACCGATAAAGGATGTAGCATCGGTGGAATACCGGCAAAGGTGATAGGAGAAAAAGGTAGTAAAGGATTATTGCTGTCACAAGAGTGAAAGCGTAAAGGGTAAAAAAACACACTGTTATCGAAGTGTTTTTGTGCATATTTATCAATATGCCTGAAAAGTATTGACAATCTGTGCGTAAGCATTTATATTAATAACCGTGTCAGCATCTGTGAATGAGAAGCTTTGGTTTTTTGTTCGACACTAGGGGAGAAGCTGTTTTTACAACATCTCCCGGGGGAGATAAGATCTCCTCTCTTGCACTGAAAATTCCGCTGTAGCCTGCCGGTATATAGCCCGGTGGTGTAACAAACCTTTTGCGGGGTGGGATTAGGTAGTGAAGACGTCACTGCCGCTGTGTAGGCCTTTGGTGGGCCGGTAAAGATGCAAAACCCACCAAAGAAAAGACTCGTTTTGAAAATGGGTCTATCCGCAAAGGGGGATGCGATTATGGAAAATGTTATTGTACGTTTGCAGGACATTGTTGTTGACTTTGATCAAGAAACCGTGCTAAAGGGCTTGTCGCTGGATATCCACGACAAGGAATTTGTCACATTGCTGGGGCCTTCGGGCTGCGGTAAAACTACTACCTTACGGGTAATAGGTGGGTTTTTGAAACCAAAGCAAGGCAGTGTCTTTTTTGATGCAAATAATGTCACAGACTTGCCGCCTTATAAAAGGCCACTGAATACAGTGTTTCAAAGATATGCGCTGTTTCCGCATTTGAACGTGTATGAAAATGTGGCGTTTGGGTTGAGGCTGCAAAAGCTGCCGGAGGAAGAAATCCGCGAGCGTGTGCTGGAGATGCTGAGCCTTGTGGGCTTGCGTGGCTTTGAAAGACGTGGCACAGAGCAGCTTAGCGGTGGCCAGCAGCAACGTGTGGCTATTGCAAGGGCGCTGGTGAATAGGCCAAAGGTATTGCTTTTGGACGAGCCTTTGGGTGCGCTTGACCTTAAACTGCGAAAAGAGATGCAAATAGAGCTGAAACGTATCCAGCAAAGCCTGGAAATTACGTTTATTTATGTTACCCATGACCAGGAAGAAGCCCTGACCATGAGCGATACTGTGGTGGTAATGCACCGTGGTGTCATTCAGCAGATAGGTAGTCCGCAGGATATTTATAACGAGCCTACCAATGCGTTTGTGGCGGACTTTATCGGCGAGAGCAACATCATGGAAGGCATGATGCCTAAAGATTTTGTGGTGGAGTTTGCCGGACAAAGTTTTTCTTGTGTGGACAGTGGGTTTTCAGAAAACGAGCTGGTGCATATAGTGGTCAGGCCCGAGGATGTGCAGGTGGTGCCCACCCAGCAAAGCCAGCTGCAAGGTGTTGTGACAAACACCGTGTTTAAGGGAGTGCACTATGAAATGACGGTAGAGCAAGCCGGCAACGAGTGGATTATTCAAAGCACAGTGGCGCAAAATCCGGGCGAGCTTATCGGTATGAAGATAGAGCCCGACATGATACACATAATGAAACGCACAGAGGAGCCTCTTTTAGAAGAATGGGAGGAGTCCGCAGATGATGCAAAAAAGTAAAAAAATAGCCGCACCATATGTTTTGTGGATGATAATATTCACCGTGTTGCCGCTACTTTTGGTGATTTACTTTGCCTTCACCGATAAAAGCGGTGCATTCACTCTGGAAAACCTTATGGGGCTGGGCAACTATGTAAATACGTTTTTCTTAAGCCTTGTTTTGGCACTGATTGCCACAGTGATTTGCTTTTTGGTGGCATATCCCATCAGCTTTATTTTAAGCCGCATGCGTAGCGGTAGGCAGGGTATTGTGCTAATGCTGGTGATGCTACCGATGTGGATGAACTTTTTACTGCGTACATATGCGTGGATGAGCCTTTTGGAACGAAACGGGCTTATAAACAGCTTTTTGGGAATATTTGGCATAGGACCATTTGATATGATAAACACAGCCGGCGCGGTGGTGCTGGGCATGGTGTATAATTATCTGCCGTATATGATATTGCCGCTGTATACTGCACTGGTAAAGGTGAATCCCGCTGTGATAGAAGCCGCGGAAGACCTTGGCGCAGGATTTTGGAACAAGATATTTAAAGTTATTTTGCCACTTTCAAAGTCGGGCATACAAACAGGGATAATAATGGTGTTTGTGCCGGCGATATCGACGTTTATTATCAGCAGAATGCTGGGTGGCGGAAATTTCTGGCTGATTGGTGATCTTATCGAAAGCCAGTTCCTTGGCAACGCATACAACTATAATCTTGGTAGCGCCATGAGCCTTGTTTTGATGGTGGTGGTGCTGTTATGCATGAGTTTTGTGAACGGGTTTGACCAAGAAGACATAGAGGGTGTTATATAAACGAAAGGAGAACATGCCGTGCTGACGAAGATATTAAAGCGTGTGTATATAGTAGCGCTGTTTTCCTTTTTGTATGTGCCGATTGCGGTGCTGATTGCGTTTTCGTTTAACGAAAACAAAAGCCGTACCAGCTGGACGGGTTTTACGCTGGACTGGTACAGCCAGCTGTTTCGTAACGAAGAAGTGCTGTCTGCATTATTGCTTAGTTTAGTGCTTGCGATATCGGCGGCGCTTATTGCAACGGTGCTGGGCACGGTGGCCTCGGTGGGTATAAACCGTATGCGGCGCACCACACGAAGCCTTGTGATGAATGTAAGCTACATTCCCATCATAAACCCCGAAATAATCACCGGTGTGTCCATGATGCTACTTTTTGTGGTTATGAAAGACATGTTTGCGGCGCTGGGCACAGGTGGCGGATGGATAGCAGAAAACCTGATAGGTTTTCCAAGCCTTTTGATAGCACATATCACGTTTAATGTACCGTATGTGCTGTTTAACGTGGCGCCAAAACTTAGGCGGATGGACATCAGGCTGTATGAAGCGGCACTGGACCTTGGATGTAACGAGCGCCAAGCTTTCTTTAAAGTGGTGCTGCCGGAAATTATGCCGTCGGTATTTTCAGCGTTTTTGATATGCCTTACATATTCAATAGACGATTTCACCATAAGCTATTTCACATCAGGTAACTTGCAGCCGCTTCCGGTAGCTATTTACTCCATGACACGGCGTAAAGTCAGCCCGGAGATAAACGCACTATCAACCATTATGTTTATGGCGGTGCTTACCATTATTTTGATAGCAAACTGGCGTGACACACAAAAAGACAAAAAAAGAAAACTGGCACAAAGACAAGCACGAGCATAAAAAAGCAAGCAATGTCGGGAAAGTGAAAGCTATTTCGATATGTAAATAAATTATAGGGTAGGAGAAAACAAAGAATGAAACAATGGAAAAAATCACTAATGGTATTATGTGTTAGCGTGATGATGCTAGTTAGCATTTTTGCGGTACCGGTATCTGCCGAGGCCGAGGTGGCGGTAAGCGAAGATTACGACTGGAAAAGATTTGAAGGCCAAGGAATTACCTTGGACATATACAACTGGGGTGAATACATCTCTGACGGTACCGACGGCGAAAGCCTGGATGTGAATGCGGCGTTCACAGAGCTTACCGGTATTGAGATAAACTACACTACTTATGACACCAACGAGACCATGTACTCCAAGCTGAAAAGCGGTGGCGCAAACTATGACATCATTATTCCGTCTGACTACATGGTAGGTAAACTGGCAAACGAAGACATGCTGGCAAGCCTAGACTTTGCTAATATCCCAAACTATTCCTACATCGGCGAAGAGTATTTGAATATGGATTATGATCCAAACAACGAATATTCTGTACCATACACATGGGGTTTTGTGGGTATTGTGTACAACACCACCATGGTAGATGAAGAAGTTAGCAGCTGGGACGTTTTATGGGACGAAAAATATGAAGGCGACGTTTTGATGTTTGACAATTCTCGTGATGCTTTTGCTATTGCGCTGAAAAAACTGGGCTTGTCGCTGAACCCATCTTCACAAGAAGATATTGATGCGGCAACAGAAGAACTGATGGCTCAAAAAGGTGTGGTGCAGGCATATGTAATGGACCAAATCTTTGACAAAATGGGTGGTGGCGAGGCAGCTTTTGCGCCATACTACGCAGGTGATGCTATCACAATGATGGCAGACAATCCCGATCTTGCTTTTGCTATTCCAGAAGAAGGCACAAACTACTTTGTGGATGCCATGTGTATCCCTGCAGACTCTGCAAACAAAGAAGCTGCCGAGATGTATATAAACTTCATGTGCGAGCCTGAAGTGGCCATGGAAAACAGCATGTATATAGGATACTCCACCGCAAACACAGCTGCAGCAGAGCTGATGCCGGATGAAGTGAGAAATAATCCTATTGCATATCCCAGCGCAGAACAACTGGCAAATATGGAGACATTCACTGTTCTTCCTGACGAGCTAAACGCTGCAATGGATAAAGCATGGAGCGACATGCGTGGCGGTAACGAAGCAGGCGCAGGCTGGGTGATCCCGGTGGCAGTGGCAGCAGCCGTGGTGCTGGTGATAGCCGTTGCAGTGATGCGTACCCGCAAGAAAAAAAGAGACAACTACTAAAAGTAACTGCTGAAAATAAAACTCCCCCGGCTGAAAAGCACAGGGGAGTTTTTCTGTTAATAAGATACTTTTGTGGCAAGGCTTAGCCTAAATATGCCACGGCTTCCACTTCCACTAATACGTCTTTGGGAAGTCTTGCTACTTCTACGCAGCTGCGTGCAGGTGCATGAGTGATGTACTTGCTATATACTTCGTTAAATGCGGCAAAGTCGCCCATGTCGGCCAAAAAGCAGGTGGTTTTCACGATGCTGGCAGTGCTTCCGCCGGCGGCTTCTAATACGGCAGACAGGTTTTGCATTACCATCTCGGCTTGGTCTGTGACATTGTCGCCCACGATGGTACCGTTTTCGGGATGCAAAGGAATTTGACCCGATGTATACAGCATATCGCCGCATGCAATGGCTTGAGAATAAGGCCCGATGGCCGCAGGTGCTTTATCTGTTTGTATTTTTTTCATGATAGATACTCCTTTAATATAATTATAAATTGTTTATTATTATACAATACTTCATGATATAGGTTATGTCAATAAATAATCTTGAATAGTGGACAAAAAAAGAATGCCCTTATGCTTAAAGGGCATTCTTCTTATTTTATCTTTTTCTGTTTTTCACATAAACAGGTTGCATATTGTGTTCGCTATGCTTTAAAAGCCATCCCCCTACGAGCAGGGTGCTTACTATTGCTGTAATCCATGCCATACTGTGATTCCTGCCTTTCTTTTGCTATTTAGTAGTGACTATTTGATATTTATGAGTATAATATTCAAATGTGTGCACGCTGTGAGGAAGATGCAAAAGAAAAACGAAAACGTCTAGTCGGTGAATCCTGTGTAGTCATGCTGGACAGCATAGCTGCCGCTGTAGCATATTTCTGATGTATATGTATCGAAAATCACAATGTTGAAACCCTCGCGGTTTTTGGATTTTTCTTCACCGTTTACTAAGATGGACGAGCTGTCTGTGGTTGTTGAGACGTTTATTTCAAGCTCGCTATAAATAGGCAAGGCTGAAAACTCTGTGAGGCTGGCACTTTCACCGTTTATGAAATAAAAAGCGTCGGATGCATCGGTGGCAGAGAGTATATCGCTGTCTATGCCAAAAGCATTTAGCGCATCTATCAGGTGGGTACCGTCGGCGGCACTCATGTCACCGTGGGCTGTGATGACAGTGGCAAAGCCGTCTTTTTCTTTTAAAAGGCTTGCAATGGTTTCTAAGTCGTTTGCAAGTTTTATGTCCCAGTTGTCTACATCGCGCATCTCCACAGCGCTGTCTTCGTCCCACCTTTGTATGGTGTCTTGGCTGTAGGTGACCTCTGATAGGTAGTTTGTTTTAAGATAATCACCTATGTGACGAGAGATTTTCTCGGCGCCAAGGTAATTTATATGTGCGTGTTCGGCCATGTCTGTGCGGTAGTCAAAGCCTATCTCGGAAAGCAAATCTTCTTCCATATAGTTTAAATACGGCACGCCAGCTTCGGCGCAAACAGCCTTTATTTCTTCAAGATAGCCTCTGTCTTGTTCTTCCATCACATAAGGGGTTTTCACCACAACTAAGGGGATGTCCTCTTCTTCTGATAATTCTATCAGCTTTTCTAAATACAGTCGGCACGAGGGATACATTGTGGTGCCTGTGCCCTTGTCTTCGTATGCAAACGGCACAAATTCTTCGGTGGTGTAAATAGGTCCATAGCCTTTGTTTGAAGAGTATCTGTCGGCAAAAAGATTGTCTGCCAGCTCGGTGAGGGTGATGTCGCCCCAGCGGTTGTGGTACCTTGCAAACGAGATCATTTCAGAAAGTGAAAGCGGGATATATTGATGCTGGCGAATGGCAAAAGCCAGCTGTAGGCGGTTTAGTGATGGCGGAATAGACATGGCAAACTCGTTCGATACGCCGTCGGCGGTGTTGCCTTCGATGTAGCTGACGTCATATGCAAAAGAGAAAGCCTCCACCACAATCACTTCCGGGTCTTGCTCGCGGATAGCCTCTATGGCATAGTGATAAGACACCCATGCCGGCTGGCTCCACGAATACATGTTGTACGAGGTGAAGCCCTGCTCTTGCCATATTTGTGCCGGGTTAAATGCAGCCATACCGTGGCTACTACCGATGAACATGGCATCGATGGTGTCACGTGGCTCGTCGTAAAAGCCGGCAAATGTGCTGTTGTTTGGGGCAAGGGCACGCTCCACCAAAAGCACACTACCCAGCAAAACAACAAAAAGCAGTAGCACGGCTATTATGTTTTTGAAAACAGTTTTCATAAAGACTCCTCAGAATTGGAAGTAGACAAAGGGCTGTGCCACATAGTCTGCGCCGTAAACGCCGAAAACTAAAGTGGCCATCACCAAAACATAGAACAAGGCATATCGCTTATACCCTTTTGTGGGCATGAAAATATTGTGAATATAAAGCTCGTCGTGCAAAAATAACGCTGCAAGCGACAAGAACGCCACCACAAGCTCTGGTGTACCAAGGCCAAGGTTTGCCAGCTGTGCGAAGTCGCTTAAAGAAGTATCGGTGATCATTTGGGTTAGTACCCCGAACGCCTGTGGCAAGTCCACACTTCTGAAAAAGATGTTTGGGAATGCAAGCAGTAAAAATACTATAACCCTGCACAGGGTGGTGAACCATACAGATTTAACGTTGATGTGTAACATGTCGTAAAACTTATGCCGTGCTTTTTTTGTGGCTTTGTCTAAGATACGGTAAAGGCCGTGGATGCTACCCCACACAACAAACGTCCAGGAAGCTCCGTGCCAAAGGCCACTGATGAAAAACACAATAAAGAGGTTTATGTATGTGCGTGCGACGCCTTTTTTGCTGCCACCCAGTGGGAAGTAAAGATAGTCACCAAAAAATGTGGACAGTGAAATGTGCCAGCGCTGCCAAAACTCGGTGATGGAGGTGGAAGAATACGGCGCTTTGAAGTTTTCCATCAGGGTGAAGCCCAGTATTTTTGCCGCGCCGGTGGCTATGGTGGAGTATGACGAAAAGTCGCAATAAACCTGAAATGTCAGCAAAATAGTGCCGGCGATAAGCATGCCGCCGGTTTGGGTTTCAGGCTGAGAATATATAGCGTCCACCATGATGGCCAGCCTGTCGGCAATAACCATTTTAAGGAAAAAGCCCCAGCTCATGGTTAAAAGGCCGTTTACCACGTTGTCATACTTGAAAACACGAGGTGCGTTTATCTGCGGAAGCAGGTTTTTAGCACGCTCGATGGGTCCGGCCACAAGTTGTGGAAAAAACGAAACAAAAAGCGCATATCTAAGAAAGTTTTTCTCGGCGGAAAGCTCGCCTCTGTATACGTCGATGGTGTATCCGATGGCCTGAAAAGTGTAAAAACTGATGCCGACAGGAAGCAGTACCTGAAGTAAAGGTAGGCTACTGCCTGTGATGGTGGAGATGCTTTCGGTGAAAAAGTTGTAGTATTTAAAGAAGAACAAAATTCCTAAATTGACAACAAGGCAGATGGTGAGCGCTAGTTTTTTGTCTCGTGTTTTGTTAGTCTTATCGCTTTTGTTAATGTTATCCAGTACACGCCCGCAAGTGTATGTGGCGGCGATTGATATTAAAATAAGTATCAGGTAAGGTGGGTTCCAGCTGGCATAAAAATATAAACTGCAAGCTAAAAGCCACAAATAAGCGTACTTTTTAGGGAATAAAAAATACACTGTCACCGCTATGGGAAAAAATATTAAAAAACTTACGGAATTAAAAAGCATGTCTTGCTCCTATATAAAAACTTGCAATATTCGATGATGTTTGCGCTCCAGCACAGATAAAAATATCCTAGCATAAAATGACGAAAAAGTAAATGTATAAAACACGGCATTATGTGGCGAATAATTGCTGTGATGTAGTAGGAAAAACAGATTAAATATGATATACTAATTGATGAAGTTTTTGTCAAAGGGGACTACTTTATTTGAAGAACACGCTGCAAACATTATATAAAGGATTGTCAAAAGTGAAGGCTACTATTGTGATGATGGCAATGGCGGCGTATTTTGTTTTGCTGATGCTTTCCGGAGGAAGTGTGGCAGAATGGATGCTTTTAGCTGTCACCATCGGGATGTTGGTGGTGGTGCCGGGATATATATGTACAAAAAAAATAATAAATCCGCCCAGTGGTTTTTTTGCCCCCACGGTGATTTTGTGCGGCGGTGTTTTTTCGGTATTATTATATGTGATATCAATGCTGCTGAATGTGCAGTGGATGCCAAGTGCCGTTATGATATGCATGGGAGTTGTTGCGATATGGCTATTGTGGCAAGCAGTGAAAAGCAAAAAGCTGGCTAAAATAAAGAAAACTGCCATAAAGCCACAGGCATGGATGCTGATGCTACTGTTTAGTGCGCTGGTGGTGCTGTATGCATTTTACAGCGTGGTGAAAAACGCTAGCCCTACGGCGGTGGGGGATATCATACTTCACTTAGATGTGCTACAATATGCCGGCGATGCCAACGCACTAAAGCTGGATTTTCCACCCACAGACATACGTTTTGACGGTGTACCCTTGTCGTATCACTACCTTACATCGCTTTTTGCCGCGCTGCTTAGCATGGCAAGTGGGATAGCGGCATACCCTATCATCGCATTTTATATGCAACCCTTTATTTTGGCGGCGCTGGTGGTATGTATTTACAGCTTAGGTAAGGTGATTTTCAAGCAAAATGTGGCAAAGTCGCTTCTTTTTTCATACTCGATATTTTTATTCAGCTGTGCCAGCCTTTGGAAGATCTTGCCAAACGGACTTTCGGTGTTTTGGAACTCGTCCATCATCCACCACATTACAAACATAAACAGCCAGGCCACCGCAACGGTGTTTTTAAGTGTATTTTTGGGCTATTTCGTGATTTCTGCCAGAGAAAAATATAAAGTGCCGTTTATGTGGCATGTGGTTTGCGTGCTGGGGTTTGCCATGCTGTGCCTTGCAAAAGGGCCACCGGCCACCATATTGATAATAGCTGTGTCGATGGTGCTGATAATAGGACTGTTTCAGAAAAACACCACAAAACAGGGGATTGTTTTAGGTGTAGTGCTGGGTGCGATATTCCTGGTGTCGTGGATGACACTGTTTAATGCATCGCAAACCACCGATGGTGTACAGGCTATATCTTTTAGTTTTTCGGGCACGCTGGAAAAAGGATATTTTGTAAACATATTGGCGCATATAAAAACATATGGGCAGGCGGCATATGTCGTAGCTGTGCCTGTTTTGTGGGTGATTCAAAGCTTTTTGATGCTACCTGCGCAGTTTTTGCTTTATGTGTATGCGGCGCTATGTGACATAAGACGTCTGCATAAGCTGTCACCTGACAGGCTATTGTATCACGCCATGGCAGTGGGCGGACTTTTGGCATACTTCTTGTTTGATCACAACGGTATGAGCCAGATGTATTTTTTCATTGTCGCAAGTTTCTTTATAAACTTGCTTGTGATAGAAGAGCTGGAAAACGTAAAGCTGTTGTGGCAAACTGCAAAGCAAAAAACCAAGGCGGCAAAGGTGGTTTTTTGCAAAGTAGTGGTAGTTGGCCTTGCGTGCTGTGCAGTGGTTGGGGTGTTGACCACAGGTTTTTTATACGTGCACATGATTGGCAGTGGTGCGCGTCAGCTGGGCCGAAACTTGGGCGTGATGGAAAAGTATCCGTATGAGCTGGTGGTGACATCAGATGATGTGAGCGCCATGCAGTGGCTGGAAGAAAACAGCCCAACAGACGCTGTTTTTGCCACCAATCGCATCCATGCAAGCCCGAAATATGAAGGTATATCAAACCTGTATACAGCGTTTTGCCAAAGGCAATCTTACTGCGACGGATTCCAGTATACTTACTACAATGCAGGGCTTTCCAACGATGATGTAGTGCAGAGGCTGTTGGTTTTGGAAGCGATATTTGGCGCAGATACGCCGATGTCAGAGATTGTGAGCCTGTGTGAAGAAAACAACATTTCATACCTTGTGTTTTCTTCACAGATGGATGGGCAAGGCATGACGGACGCACATCTTGTGAACAGCTTACCAATGGTGTTTGATAGCGAAAATGTACGCATTTATGAAATAAAATAATATATATGAGGTGAAAGTAATGAAAGCGATTGACAGATTTTTAAAGTATGTGGCGATTCACACAACGTCGGACGACAGCAGCAGCGCACAGCCGTCCACCGCAATACAGCTGGTGCTGGCAGAACTGCTGGTGGAAGAAATGAAGGAAATGGGCATTTCCGACGCATACCTATCAAAGGAAGGGTATGTTTACGGTAGCATCCCGGCAACAGAAGGGTATGAAAACGTACCTGCTCTGGGGCTTATTGCACATATGGACACAGCACCCGATGCCAGTGGAGAAAATGTGAAGCCTATTTTGCACAATAACTATGACGGAAAAGATGTGCATCTTCCCAGCGGACGTGTGCTGAAAGTGGATATGTTGCCGGAACTTACAAAGGCAAAGGGAAAAACACTGGTTACCACCAGTGGTGATACCCTGCTTGGTGCTGACGATAAGGCAGGCATTGCCGAGATAATGGTGGCGTGTGAGGAAATTTTGAAGGGTGATATGCCACACGGGAAAATTTGTATAGGATTTACTCCGGATGAAGAAGTGGGACGTGGCGCAGATCACTTTGACGTGAAAGGCTTTGGCGCAGATTACGCTTACACTGTGGACGGCGGTCCTGTGGGCGAGATAGCATACGAGACGTTTAATGCGGCAGAGGCAAAGCTGTGCATCACCGGAGTGGGAGTGCACCCGGGCACGGCAAAGGATATCATGGTGAATGCATTGCGTCTTGTGTGCATTTATGACAATATGCTACCAAAAAACGAACGTCCTGAACATACCGATGGCAGGGAAGGTTTCTATCATCTGATGGATATCAGCGGAACAACTTCAAACGCAACATCGAAATATATTATACGTGATCACGACAGGGCAAAGTTTGAAGAGCGTAAAATGAAAATGCGTGAGCTGGCAGAAAAACTGCAAGAAGAATGGCCGCGAGGCAAGGTGGAACTAAGCCTGACCGACAGCTATGCGAACATGGGCGAGGTTATTGAAAAGCATTTCCATTTGATAGAAAATGCAAAAAAGGCGGCAGAGCATATTGGCGTGAAAGCAGATGTTATCCCGGTACGTGGTGGCACAGACGGCTCGAGACTGTCATTCATGGGCCTGCCGTGCCCGAACTTAGGCACCGGCGGAATGTATTGCCACGGTGGCAATGAATGCATAGCTGCAGAAGATATGGATCTTGTGGTGGAAGGTATTTTGCACATCATAAAACTGTATGCCGAAAACAAGTAATAGATATTTATAAGATGCGGTAAAATAAAAACGACTCCCAAAACAGGGAGTCGTTTTTTATCTTGATTATTTCTTAATAATTAGCTGGAGCCCATCTGTGCAAAAGGTAATCCGACTGAGATGCGACTGCGTTTAGATTCTTGCTTATCTTTGCGGTTGCCTCTGTGCTGAATCATATGAACAATATCCGGGGTGGGATTTATCCAAAGTTCACCTTTTTCACCATCTAGTGCGACGAGATCATTGTTTTTCACAATACCTGATATATCACTTACACCCACTATACATGGGATGGACAATGCGCGTGCGATGATAGACATATGGCTGGAATAATCGCCGCATTCGCAAACAATGCCTGCTAAATATGACCAGTCTAAACAAGTGATATCCACCGGTGAACAAGAGGTGGATACAAGAATTCGGGAACTGTCTTGATCATAAAGTGCCGGCAAGGGCCTGTCAAGCAAGATGCGTAAAAGCTGGTCTCGCAGGCCTGACATATCGTCTGAACGCTGACGGATATAATCGTCTTCAATGCTTAAAAAATCAGATAACAACAAATTAAACTGGGTGATAACAGCATACTCGGCAGAAAACCGTTTTTGCCATATCAGATTACGTAGCGGCTCAAGTAGACCATCTTCATCGTCTAAAATCATCTTGTAAACCTCAAATATTGCCGATTCATCAGAATGCATTATAGAAGATGTACAACTGCGAATGTCATTGATTTTATACCACAATGTACGACGGGCAGCTTCAAAACGATCTACTTCAAAAGATGGCCTTGTGGATTTTCTGGGAATATAATCATAAGAAATGTTTGTATGCCAGATAATGGCAGGGGCAATGATAACACCATTTGAAACACCGATTCCTGTAATCAAAATGACACCCCCTAACAAGAAAAAAACAAACGAACAACGGAAAATACGAAATATCGTTTAGTAATTATATCATGGGTTGTATAATTAAGCAATGGTAAGTTCATTTTTTGTTAAAACTATAGAAGAAATTTGTACACATTACTACCGCTAAAATAATAGAATTAATTCAGAAAACACTAAAATTATATATAAAATTACAAAATTTATGTATTAATAAACATATAGTGTTGGTAAAAAAATGGAAAAATGACTAATTTTGACAAAAGAAAAATATTTGCAAATATCCGATTTACTTAGGAAATTCACCGTCACGGAAGGCGTCTATCATGGTGCGAGTCAGGCTCATGGTTGAGTTTCCGGGTGGGATATTGTCGCGATGTACCCACTCGCCCAAAGACAGTTCGGTTTCATCCAGTGTAATATTGTCATCGCCATCCACGTCGGCAAAATAGCCTATCAGCATAGAATCGGTGAAGGGCCACGGCTGGCTCTTGTAATAGCGCAGATTCTTTATGCGAACACCAACCTCTTCCATGGCTTCGCGTGCGGCGGCATCCTCGGGAGACTCGCCCACTTCAATGAAGCCTGCAACCAGTGCATAGCTGCCTTTTGGCTGGTGAATGTATCGTGTGAGCAAAATATGATCACCCTTTATAATAGCCAAAATAACAGCCGGTGATATTTTGGGATACACTATTTCGTTGCAAGCCTCGCAAACAAGGGAGCGTTCTTGCTTGTGTGGGCGCAGGGGTGTTGCACAGCGACTACAATATATATTGCGCTTGTACCAGTTGATTAGATGCATAGCGCACGCGCCGATGAAAGCGGTAAGGTTGTCCATGTCTGCTTGGCGAAAGATGCCACGTGTGCAGCTGCAAAACCCGCTTTTAATGTCGAGAGAATCCACCTCTAGCCAAAAAACAAAATGAGTATCGATGGAAAAAAGAAAAACAGGTGATTTTTCTTTAAAGTTTATTTCATTACTAAAGTGAGAAAATGTGGGAAGACAAGCGGGATTTTCACAAAGTAAAAAATCATCGCCGTGTGTCAAAATGATGTAGTCATCATCTTTTGGGGTATGTTGTCCGAAAGTGATATCATATTTATGTGGAAATATATCTTGAAGCATTTAGGGGTCTCCTACATTTTTATATAGTGATGAGCTTATTGCAGAGGTACAACAGTACTTTAATCATAGTATAAGGAATAAATTTGTCAAATAAAATTAGTAAGCATCTGAAAATATATTTGTGGATTTATTTAAGTATGGTATAATTATATTGTATGGTATAAATTTGTTAAACGGCTGTTATAA
The DNA here is from genome assembly GCA_964367945.1 of uncultured Oscillospiraceae bacterium. Taxonomy (GTDB): domain Bacteria; phylum Bacillota; class Clostridia; order Oscillospirales; family Ruminococcaceae; genus JAAYCI01. Next base: position 19,611 of record CAYIZZ010000006.1, read on the forward strand.
GCTGTGATATTAAAATAAGATGCAGGTTGTTTTAGCGGATAACTTGTACATTTGAGTGAGGCTGATATATGGAACTTTTGGTGGTTGTACTTTTGGTTTTTGGTGGACTGGTAATTACAGGCGGTTACTTGATATTTCACGTTTACACAAAAGCCAGAAGAGGGTTTAGGTCGGTTTTTGGGAACGCATCTTTAGAAGATGTGGTGGAACTTACAAAAATTCAGGAAAGTGAAACGCCAAAGTCCATTAGCGGCATAGAAAGCCTTGTGAGAAAACGTATTGAGTCTGATTTTAAATCTATGTCAATCGAAGCGCTGAAAAGCCAAAACTTAGATGAAATATACGCATATTATAAAGCAATAGAAACAGGCGATATAACGCATTTTGAAAACAATAAACATGTGAATGATACAATAAAAAAAATAGCGCAAGAGTATAGGAAAAATAATGTGCATATATCTAAGGTGTATGTTCACAAGCATGCTATCAGCAACTATAAAAAGGGTGCAGATACAGCCAGTATTTCCATTCAAGCGGCGCTGGAGTATATGAAAAAAGAAAACGGAAACCAGAAAAAAATTCAAGCAAGGGTGCATACAGAGTGGATATATACCTTGGATGATGCAAACTTTGAGTTTGGCGCCGCGGCTGCCCTTAATTGTCCGAACTGTGCAGCACCGATAAAAAACACAAAAGATAAGGTTTGTCCTTATTGCGCGAGTGGCATAGAAATTGACTATACAAGAGCATGGATGCTGCATCGCATAAGTGAGCATAATTGAGAATACGCGGCGGGATTTGTCCGGATGATGCTACTACTATGGCGATAGCCAACCCGATGTAATCCGAACCCGCCTATTTTTGGTAAATTTATTCGCAATACTGCGTTATCCTCACTTGCAATACAAAAAGGATTACGCGCTCGTCTGCCTTGTCTATCACAAAATTTACTAAAAATAAGTCCTGTGGATTTTTGGCTAAATAAAAAATGGGTTCGTTTTACATCGATTTGCCTAGGCCGATGGCACTAAAACTAAATAGTATAATACATTAAAAAGTGCTGACTTCACTGTATGCAGTGGATGAAATCAGCACTTTTATTTGATTGTATATTAATTAAGTGTAGGTATTACTTTTTTTCTGAGTTTGCAGAAGCTAGGAATATAGAAATCATTTTTGTGGCATACTGAAGAGTGTTTATTTCTTTTTCGCTCCAAACACGGTGCACCTTGGTGTCTTCGACACCTAGAACAAGCCGAGTGTTTCTTTTGCCTTTTGTTTGCACAAGCAAAAATGAAGATGCAAAATCGCTTTCTACAAACTGTTGCAACATGTCTGTGTTTGAGTTTACGCCACAATTGCTACACATGATACCGGTTTTCTCAAGCTCGGCAAAAGCAACTTTAAGATCTTCTGTGGAAATGTTTTGAAATTCATCTTTTAGGGATGTGCCATTATTTGATAGCCATTCATATGTAAGGTTGAAATTTTCCTCGCCATCAAACCTTTGTGCAATATAACACCTGTCGGCGTTCATGTGGCGACCCATCATCGAAAGAACAGTGTTCATGGATTTATCGGCACTTTCAGCATCATACATCAAATCAAATGTAGAAGACACCACATCCAAATCGAAGTATGAATGTGCCAGCTTGTTTGCGTTATCAACAATAGTAAGTAACTTTGTGTTTGAGTCGGACAACTCGTTTGTATAAATGGTGTAGCGGTCTTTGCCGGCCATTTTAGAGCTGTAAAGAGCTTTGTCGGCACATTTATAAAGCTCTTCGTAGGTGGTGGCATGGTTTGGATACAGCGCAACACCTATGCTTCCGGAAATCTTATAATCGTTATTTTCGCCGGAATAAGTGGTTTTAAAAGCGTTTGCAATGGCTGCAGCTTTATTTTTTATTACATCTGCATCAGATAGATTTTTCACGAATACTAAAAACTCGTCTCCACCGATGCGTCCTATAATGTCTCCGCCTCTAAAATTGGTTTGCAAATTTTTAGCAATGTCACTGAGGGTGATGTCGCCAAAATAATGGCCTAATTCATCATTGACCGACTTGAAATCATCCACGTCGATAAGAAATAGAGCGTGCGAAGAATCGGGTAAAGTGTCAATGATATCTTTAACTACGTTTTCAGTGGTTACCTTGTTTAAACAATTGGTGAGCAGATCGGTTTTTGAAAGCACTTCAAGCTTTTTCTGTTTGTCGATATCATATGTTTTACCAACAGAGAACAGCGGATCGCCACTGTTATTATATATTGTTTTGTATATGATCTTATAGTATTTTGAAATGCCCTTTTGAGAGAAAAAGCGAACTTCGATGGACTCCACAACGCCTTTTTCTAGGTTTTGGTTGAAACGCAAGAATGTGTTAAGATCGTCCGGATGAACCATGCCGCCGTCCACAACATATGATGGAAACGGCTGTTTCTCAGCAGAAAGGCCCAGTATATCCCTACCTTTGCCAAAAAACTGGATGGTGGACATATTGACATCGTATATCCAAAACCACTCTTCGGTAAGCTCGGCAACAGTGTTGAAAAGAGCCTTGTATGTTATTTGCTTGTTATAATAATCATCTGATATAGCATTTTCTTCATACCCTGTAAGCTGAGAACGAAGATCATACATAGTGCTGACAAGTAACTCGTGGCCGTGTTCATCCTTTGTATTCATGCGGTAAATGGTGATTTGAAGTGGCAACTCTGCCCCCTCGGCATCTATGTCTAACCAATTAAAATGGTTTTCGCCTTTTTCAAGCGCTATTAAAACTTGCTCGTGAAAAGCCAGCATAGAATCTCTTCCGTCCGGCTGTTTTTTCGGCACAAGCTGATAAAAGTTATCAATATAGCTTTGTTTTGAGGATACACCATATAGATCGACTGTATAAGCGTTGCAATATACACTCTCGGCTTTCTCATTAAGGACATTTATGCAAATAGGAACATTATCGAGAAGGGAAAAAAGTTGCTCGATAGTAAATATTGTGCCTTTACTTTTAGAATGAGAGGTATTTGCAGCAGCGATGTTGTTATCATGGCTCATAATAAGATATCCTATCTAAATAGTATGTATATGCGAATGATAGATAATATTTAAGTATATATAATAATTATTTTATCATATTAATACAATATTTCAAGGGATTTTGACCGAGTTTAATTGAATGTTAATATTTTCACAGGCATGTAGAAAGAGGAAACAGGTGGACATGTTTAAAATATTTTAAACAAACTAATTTGCTGTTGGTAAAAATATGGATTTGTCAAGTAAAATTTGTGACTAATAATGTTGCAAATTTGCAACACTATTAATGAAATGTACATAAATCGAGCTAAAAAATAATGAAATTGACGAAAATTACAAAAACAGAATGAAAATCGAGTGAAAAGTTGAAAATAGTGTGCAAGGGTGGTAGAATATATATGTGTATAAATATGCCCATGCTTTATACTATATAGTATTAATAGGAGATAGCTAAAACACTATATAGTGTTTTTGGGTGAAAGTGTATAAAGATATGAATTTAAAATTGTGTAGAGCAAAGAGGAGGTTGGGGTGCAGTACTATTCTTATGTGGCCCGAAATGCTGATGGCGAAGTGGTGAAAGGTGTTTTAGAAGCCGCCAATCTCAGCGAATTCTTTCGAATTATTGATGACCGTGGCTTGACATGCATTGATTATACAGTGTCAGACAGCCAGGGGCAGGAAAATGTAAAGACCATTGCAAAACTGAAAAATAAAGAGCTTATCTTGTTTTGTAAAAAGATGGGCACCATGATTGGCGCAGGCATGAGTATCACAAATAGCTTGGATATCATGATTGATGCCTCTACAAACAGAAAGTATTCTGAAATTTATCGGAATATTTATGAGGCTGTGCGTGGCGGTACATCTTTATCGCAGGCAATGACCGCGCAAGGCCAAGCTTTCCCAACATTATTGTGCTATATGGTGGAAAGTGGCGAGGAAAGTGGTAACATAGAGGGGATTTTCCTTCGTATGTCTACTTATTATGACAAACAACTGAAGATGACTCGCAAGGTAAACAGTGCATCGGCGTATCCAAAGCTTTTGGGATTTGTGTCTGTGTGTGTTATCATTGCGCTTTTCGGTTTTGTGTTGCCTGATTTGTTTGTAATGTTTGATGGAATGGCAATACCACCGTTGACACAGTTCATGATGGCTTTTTCTGATTTTGTCACAAACTTCTGGCCGATTATTATATTTGTACTTATCATAGGGTATGTGCTGATTTCGGCGTTGTTTAGGATTCGCGCTGTGAAGCGTGTGGTTGATGAAATAAAGCTAAAGATACCAATGGTAGGCAAGCTGATAAATATGATTTACTCCGGTCGCTTTAGTTCTACACTGGCCATGCTTTACGCCTCGGGCTTGCCGCTTCTTGAAACACTAAGGCTTTCCAGCAACGTAATAGGCAACTTATACGTGGAAGAAAAGCTGGAGTCGGCGTCGGACGCAGTGGGTTCCGGTACAGCTCTTTCGGAAGCTATTGAAGAGCTGAACGTGTTTGACAGGATGCTGCCAAACATGATTTCAATAGGTGAAGAGACGGGTGATCTTGATGGAATGCTGAACACAACAGCAGAATATTATGAAGGTGAATCCGACACCGCGATAGAGGCGTTGCTTGCGATTTTAGGTCCGGTATTGTTGATTTTCTTAGCTATCATTGTGGCACTGATACTCATATCAGTACTTGTACCAATATACAACGGTTATGATACAATTGCTGCAGGATAAATAATAAAGATAAGGTAGGGGCAAGTTTTGATTTGTATAGATTTTTCCGGGGACTACATTGATATTATAGTTGCTGCCGGCACACGGGATAAAGTGGCGGTAAAATCCGAGCTTTCATTAAATGCACCGAGCGGAGTGTTGGGTGCTACCGGCGATATTGATTTTGCTGTGCTTGAAAGCTTCCTAAGCCCAGTGCTTGCGCAAATTTCAGAAAAGAAAGTGATTATGTCGTTCTCTTTCTTGCCGACCATTTATTCGGTTCTGAATTTGCATAAAGAGCGTAATCAAGCTCAGCAGAGGATGGCTGTTGAATCACAGGTGTTTGCAAATATTTCGCCTGATGATTATTATGTGGACTACTTTGCCACCAGTAACAAAGGTGCAAATGACGGCAAGCTGACATATGCAACATATGCCATGCCAAAAGCTGTTGTAGATGGCAGCATGAACATGCTTAAAAACATGGGTAAAACACCGATAGCGCTTGTTCCTTCTCAGTTTGCAGCTGAGTGCTTTATCGGTCATTATTTTGCAAACGAAACAGTTGCACTGGCAAAGCTTGGAAACAAAAACATTACACTGCATCTGCTGAACCCACCTGATAACATGATAACAAGGGATGTGGTTATCGAGTCTGCTGCCGGAACATCTCTTGATGTTCTTGCAAATATAGGCGCTACAAATACTCCGGAAACTGTTTTCATTCAAAACATTGAAAAGCTTAACTCATACCAAAACATAAAGTTCCCAGGCCAGCCAATTGAGAAAGTATTGGTTTATGGAAACAATGCACGTGAAGAACTGGTATCACTTGTGAATAATTCTGTGGGCCTTCCTTCGTCGCTTCTTTCTTACTCCAGCGATGGGCTTTCGATATCTTCACCGGTATACACACTGGGCTCGTATTTGTCTACAGGTCAGCAAAACATCAACTTCTTTAACGCTATAAACAATAAAAAGCTTACTGAAAAAACTGCCGCAAAGAAAGTGAATGTTCCGCTGTTGGTTTCGTCTATAGTGGTAGTGCTGAACGTAATTGCTGTAACAGCGCTGATTGTTATCAACATGCAAGCAGCAGATGTTGTGAGTGATTTGGAAGATGAGCTCAACTCACCCGAGACAATCGAGCTAATTGAGCAATACGGCACCCTTAGGATAGACTATGTGTCTAAGCTAAAAGGTGAAGTGGCTCTTACAGAACTGGAAGCTGATATTGAGAGCATGGGCGAGTTTAGCAGAGACATTTTAAACAGAAGTGTTGCCGCATCTCCCGATAGTGTAACCGTTGTTTCTGTAGCTTATTCAAACAACACATACAATCTTGTGTGCACCGGCCAAACAGAGCAACAAGCATCTGACTATGTGAAGCTGCTAACGGATATGGATTTGTTTAGTAGTGTTGGCTATTTCGGATATAGTGAATCCGACCAAGAAGTTACATTTACAGTGACAGGTACAATGTAACAGAATGTGAAATATATCACCCTTCACAAATAATAATCACAAATATATCCGGAAAGGAACATATATAATAATGAACAAACAAACACAGGCTGTCCTGACACTGACAATAGCGGTTTTGCTTTTGTTTTTTCTAAACTATTTTGTCACCATGCCTACAATAGAAGGCTATGGCGAAAATTTGGAAAGTGCCGAGATTTTGCAAGATGAGCTGTTGACACTGGAGCAAAATATTGCCCAAGGTGCAGAGCTGGAGGGAGCTATTGCTGAAATGGACAGCAGAGTTGCTGCTGTTGGTTTGCAAGAATATCATGACGAAAACTATACTGTGCACAACTTTTTTGTAGATACTGCGCAAAGTTTTGATCTGACTGTAAACTCTTTGACCATCGGCAGCACGAACGCTGTTGAGACTATTGTGTCGGATACTGCACTAGCAGCTATAGCTCAGGACCCATTGGTTGTGGGTCAAATGGAGCTAACAGAGGTAAACGCTATTCCGAACTATTATGAGGTTGTTAATCAGACCACATCAATGAGTGTGACCGGAACCATCCAAACTATTTTAGACTTTACAGACGCTCTTGCAAAAGAAGATATTTATATACTTCTTCCGTCGATGACTTTATCTGATTTTGTTGATAATACTGAAGAAGTGACACTTTCACTACAATTCGTGCAGTATTCTTACAGAGCAGCTGAAATTGAGGCATCTACATCGTTTGTAGACGGAGAAGTGATAGAAAATCCTGAAGATGTGGAAATTTTCTAATCGGCATATTGCTGACATATGAAGTATAGAAAGGATTAGGCAATAAACATGGCAGTAAAAAAACGTTTGGGAGATATGCTGGTTGAGGGTGGTTTGATTACAGAAAATCAACTTCAAAGTGCATTGGCCTATCAAAAAAGTTCAGGCGGTAAAAAGCTGGGCGACATTCTGGTTGATAACGGTGTTGTTTCGGAAGACGCAGTTTTGCGTGTTTTGAAAAATGCACTGCATATCGATTATGTTTCTCTTGCTGACACCATTATCCCACAAAGTACATTTTCTGTACTTCCAAGGGATGTTGCGGTGGAATATAACGTAATACCTTATCGTGTTAATGGAAACGAGCTGATACTTGCCACATCTGACCCACTTGATTATGACATGCTTGGCATGGTGGGCACAGCAACAGGTAAGATAATTACCCCGTGTCTTGCTACAAAAAGTGATATAGCAGGAAGTATTATCAGGCACTATGAACGCAACAGGATTGGCTCTTCTGCCGATACGCTGAACTCGACAAGCTCTGTTGTTGACGAGGCTGAACTGCTTGAAATGAATGAGCTGGAGGCGATGGAAAATCGTCTTGGAAATGCGCCTGTTGTTCAGTTTATAAACAACATGATAATACAAGCGCACAACAGTAACACAAGTGATATTCATATCGAGCCGACCGCAGAGGACGTTAGAATTCGTTTCCGTGTAGACGGTATTCTCTCAGAAATAGTTCGCATGAATATCCGCACATTGCCCAGCATCATCACCCGTGTGAAAATCATGGCGGAGATGGACATCGCAGAAAAACGTATCCCGCTGGATGGACGTTTCTCGATGGAAATAAGCGGACATGAAATATCCGCTCGTGTGGCCAGTATGCCCACCGTATTCGGTGAAAAGATTGTTATTCGTTTGCTTGCAGACAGCAGTCTTGGCGTTCAGCGCCTTGAAGAGCTTGGCTTTACAGACAGAGACGCAAAAGTTTTGCGTAAGGCGATATCCTTACCCAACGGCCTGGTACTTATGACTGGACCTACAGGTAGTGGTAAAACCACAACACTTTATTCTCTTTTGGCCGAGCTGTCACATGTTAGCACAAACGTTTTGACTGTTGAAGATCCTGTGGAAAAATATGTTGAGGGTGTAAACCAAACACAGGTTAACAATCGCGCCGGCCTTACATTTGCTAGCGGTCTTCGCGCAATTTTGCGTCAGGACCCTGATAAGATAATGATAGGTGAGATTCGTGATACAGAAACTGCTGACATCGCCGCTCGCGCCGCTATAACAGGTCACCTTGTTTTGGCGTCTATGCATACAAACAGCGCAGCTTCGGCATTTATGCGTATCGTTGACATGGGTGTTGAGCCATATGTTGCAGCATCTTCCATTGTTGCCACTGCATCTCAGCGTCTTGTGAGAAACTTGTGCCCGCATTGTAAGCAAGAATATGCACCAAACGAAGTGGAAAAAGCATTCTTAATGAGATACGGCTCAAAAACTGACAAGCTATATCGCAGCCCCGGCTGTGCAAGATGTGATGGTCTTGGCCATCTTGGTCGTCGTGCTGTGTGTGAGATTATCGCCACAGACCAAACCATCAGAAACATGATAGTGACACAAAGAAACACATCTGATATAACAAACTATCTGCGCGAGAGCAGAAACCAAAAGTTCTTTATTGATGAAGCGATAGAACTTGTGGAAAATGGTGTTATATCGATTAAAGAAGCAATGATTTTGAGTGAAAACATTGACTAGATCACGTTGACACAAATTTGAATAAAGATTTGTGTTAGCGGCCCTTAAGGTATAGTGCCAAATACAAAGGAGGCTTCTCCGATGGATATTAATGAGCTGATTACCAGAACCAGACAGGCTAGGGGTAGTGACCTTCACTTGATTGTTGGCGAGCCACCTGCTTTGAGAGTTGACGGCAAAGTGAAACGCTTTGACATGCCAAGGCTCACACCGCAAGATATAGACGATCTTGCAAAGCAGCTGGTGGGCACCACTAAGATGGAGTACACACCCGATACCACTGATTATGACTTTTGTTATGTCATGCCAAACGGCACCCGCCAACGTGTGAATGTGTTCACACAAAAAGGCGTAAGGGGCGCTGTATTGCGTATGCTTAATGATACATTGCCTAATTTTGATGAGCTTAGCCTGCCGCAGATATTTAAAAATATTGCAGATCAGCCGCGTGGCTTAGTGCTTGTAACCGGGCCTACAGGTAGTGGTAAAACCACCACTTTGGCGGCTATGGTAGACTATATCAACGATACACGGCAAGATCATATCATCACTATTGAAGATCCTATAGAGTATCTTCATACATCGAAAAACTGTATAGTCAATCAGCGTGAAGTAGGCGTTGATGTGGATGGGTTTGCGTTTGCTTTGCGTAGTGCGCTTCGTGAAGATCCCGATGTTATTCTTGTGGGCGAGATGCGCGATCTTGAGACTATTTCTGCGGCTATCACGGCGGCCGAGACCGGTCACCTTGTGTTTGGTACCTTGCATACTGTGGGTACCGCAAAAACCATTGACCGCTTGATAGACGTTTTCCCGGCAGACCAGCAACAGCAAGTGAGAACACAGCTGGCAACAGTGCTAAGAGCTGTTATTACTCAGCAGCTTTTACCTAGAAAAGGTGGAACAGGTCGATTACCGGCCTTTGAAATAATGACGGTGAACGATGCTATTTCAAACTTGATACGAGAAAACAAGGCTTTCCAAATCAATGCTATAATTCAAAGTAACGCAAAGAACGGAATGATTCTTTTGGATTCATACCTTGCGGCTTTAGTGAAGCAGGGGGCTGTTGACAGGGAGGTGGCGATGGACAGGGCGGCAGACAAGCCAACACTCGAAAAGTTGTTACTGTAAATGTAATGATTGCAAGAGTCTTGAAATTTCGTATGATAGGGATTGTTGATGATTGCTTTTGTTTATGTTCATTCTGATGTATAGCAATGAACATATAAAGGTGGTTGTTTACAAATAACGGAGGGTGTGGGGGAGATACTATACACTTCAAAAGAATTTATCCATATAAAGGAAAGGAAAAATCTATGCAAAAACTCATGGAGATGAAAAACAAAAAGGGTTTTACCCTGATTGAGATGTTGATAGTCATTTTGATTATCGTAATTCTCTTGGCAATTGCAGTTCCTGCTGTTGCCGCTTATCGTAGAGACGCCCTAAGAACACAAGACGAGGGCGCTATTGAGACCATTCGTACCGCTATTGAGGCTTCTATGGTTCGTTCAAGGCCGCTAGACACCAGCAGCGGTGGTATGGACGAGCATGTTTCATCCACTATTTCACCTGTACTTGATTATGAAACATTGGTTACAATTTCTGAAAACACTGCTATTGACTATGATACAAGAATGTTTTATGGTGAGCTGGCAGAGCGCCTTGGCCCTAACTTCCAAGGTAACTTCAAGTTCCACTATCACTTTGCAAGTCCTTATGTAGGTGGTTCTTATAGTCCTTATGTATACTGGATTTCATACTGGAGAAGTGATAGCGCTACAGACGACGACTCTGTAATGCTATATCATCATCACTTCCTAAATACAAATACTGCACTTAGAGAGCCAGCATATTTGTCTGAAGCTTTGGATAAACTGCATGCGCATGACCCAAGCGATAGCTTCACAGACTCAAACCTTGCTAACTACAGACCATAATATAGTATCGACACAATATTGAAACGCATAAACTTTTAAATATAATGCGAAAGGAAATAAACATGCAAAAACTCATGGAGATGAAAAACAAAAAGGGTTTCACCCTGATTGAGATGCTTATTGTTATCTTGATTATTGTTATCCTACTTGCGATTGCGATACCGTCGGTAGTGGCTTATCGTAAAGACTCGGAAAGAACTGCAGACCTTGGCGCTGCAAAGACCGTATATACCGCTTTAGAGGCTCAGCTGTCTATGCATGGTGAGCTTTCACTTCCCGTAACAGGCATGTCACAATCCGGTGACATTCTTTACTCACACCAAGTGTGGGGTCCTGCAGGTTCCTTCCCCGGAAACGGCTATGGTAACTCTGTAAACGGCCGTCTTGGCTCAGACTTTGACGGAATGTACAAATTTGGATATGACACTACTACCAACAGTGTTATTTGGGTAACATATCATGACAATAAGCACAACGGCACCGGCCTGACTGTTACAAACAACTCATACGTCATGGTTTATGACGTAGTAAATGGCGTAGAGGGCTATATAACTGAGTTTGGAAATACTTACACAGGCTCTATGTACAACCACGCTTATTAATAACTGCTGAGTTTTCATGATATAATTAAGAACTGATATTAAAATAAGAAAGGCAATGAATATGCAAAAACTTATGAAGCTTAACAACAAAAAGGGTTTCACCCTTATTGAAATGTTGGTAGTAATCCTTATCATAGTTATTTTGATAGCAATTGCAGTTCCTGCTGTTGCCGGATATCGTAACGATGCACAGGAAACCTCCGATAAAGGCGCTGCAGAGACAATTTTCAACGCGCTAGAAGCAGCCGCCACAAAATATCCGCCATCTGAACCTGTCAACAGAGGCGCTGCAGCCTTAACAGTTGATACTACTGCTGGAACTATATACGCAACAGGTACACTGGAAATTGGTGGTACAGGTATGGTAGGCCCCTATCTTGAGTCTGTACAGGAATTCCTAGGCACTAATGTTGAGGGTACTTTTAGATTCCAAGTAGAACTATCAACCGGCAGTGTAAGATGGGTAACCTACGTAAGAGAAGGTGCCGAGAAAAATATATCAAATACCATGTTGTATCATGCAGCTGATGGTGTGAGTGGCTATATGGATGAAGCAATTTCTCCGACTACAAATGCTCTTTACACTCCTTCAAACAAGGTGCACAGCTAAGCAGTAATAACTTCATAAAAAATCCACCACTGTCAGGTATATTTTGATGCCTGGCAGTGATGAATTATAAAGCATAATAATTAAAAAAACTTTATAATTAATCCGTCGTAAAGCGCCGGATTTATGCCTAAAAATGGTTTGAACAACAAAGTTTAGGCATAAATATTGCGCTTTGCCATGAAAAGATGGTTTTTTCATGTGACTTGCAATAAAGTAAACATAAAGGTTTTGTTTAATGACATTATTTATCACATCGGTGTTTTTTGTGTTTGGGCTGGTAATAGGCAGTTTTTTGAACGTGTGCATATACCGCATACCGCAAAATATATCTGTTGCCAAGGGACGAAGTTATTGCCCAAACTGCAAAATAACACTTTCACCGCCAGAGCTTTTTCCGGTGTTGTCGTACCTGTTTTTAGGTGGCAAGTGTAAAACTTGCAAGGAAAAGATATCCCCAAGATATGCTATGGTGGAGCTTCTGACAGCTGTATTATTTGCGCTGTGTGGTTATGTTTTCGGAATAATGCGGCTGGAGCTGGGTGTGATATATGCGCTGTTTTTTGCGGTGCTGGTGGTGGTGGCTTTCATAGACATTGACACCATGGAAGTGCCGGACAGGATGCATGTTTTCATTTTAGCTTTTGCGCTAGCAAAAATCGCACTTTTCCCAAGTGATTGGCTGGGCATGCTTATTGGTGCAGTGATAGTTAGCCTGCCGATGCTGGTGATAGCCCTTTTCACAGGCGGCTTTGGTGGCGCAGACATAAAACTTATGGCGGTGTCGGGACTGTTGCTGGGTGCAAAAAGTATCGTGGTTTCGTTTTTATTGGCTGTTGTGCTTATGGGATCTTTCGGAATAGTGATGGTTATCCGAAAACTATTGTTTAAAAGAGCTTATGCAAAAAAAGTTCCGTTTTGTCCGGCGCTTGCGTTTGGATGTGTTGTGGGAGCTCTTTTTGGAGATATGATAGCTAACTGGTATTTGAACTTATTTATACTTTAATATATTTTGTGAGGTAGAATGGTGAAAAAAGGTTTCACGTTAATGGAAATGATAATCGTGGTTTCAATAATCGCGATAATATCGGCGATGGCGGTACCATCGCTGCTTAGTTATTTTGATCAGGCGAACCAAATGAATAGAACAGAAGCTGCCAAAACAATATATTTGGCGGCTCAAAATCAGTTGACACAAATGCGTGCGCTGGGCAACCTTAAAGGTGCATATGGCGGTGAAATATCCGGCAAGTACTTTGAGACGGATGCTGTATCCGGTGAATATACTGATGATTTGGATACTGCGCTTGAAACAACAAACAACGTGTATACTCAGCTGGCTACAAACTACCCTGCTACCGATCTTGTGAACGGCCAAGAGAACCATGTGCGCTATATTGCAAAAACAGCCGACGCAGATGAAACCGACCCACTGTATATGTTTTTACAGCCGGTAATAAACGACCCAAATATATTAAATGGAACTATTTTAATAGAGTATAACATCGTCACAGGCAAGATTTTGTCGGTGTTTTTCAGCGATGTTGATAATGTTAATGAATTTAGCTATACACTGAACGATGACTCAGATGCTGATATTCAAGGTCCTCGTGGCGAAGCGTATGACGACACTGCAGTGGATCGTAGGCAAGGCTATTATGGCGTGGGCTATACCGGCGAGGCACCTCCGGAAGAGGTGGTTCCACCCATAGCTATAAATATTTATGACGGATACGACGATGGATATCCCGACACCGGAGTGGCCCCTGAGCTGAGCAAATACAACAAACCGCTTGACTCGGCAAACAGTCGCAATACCGGCGGAACACTTGAAAATGTACTTTATGCCGAGATTTTCATTGAGAAAACAGCGTTGAGCATGACCCCGTCACCTACGTTTGATCTATCAATTTCCGCATTGCCGGATGTAGTGATAGATGATATTGTGTTGTCTGATTTTACAGATACTACTGAGACGCTTGAAGATGCAATCCAGGCGTTTGATAACGGTACTCGTCCGGGGCTGATTTATCGCAACGACTTGATAACAGGCGATCCTGATTTCGCAAGGTTCATCTGGGTGCTTGACTATGTTGGTGGCGATATGTCCAGCGAGTGGGAAAGCGAAAAAGACGTAAAATATAAATATTCCATCACAAGCATGACCGATGTCAGCGGCAACACAGCAGATTTTTCAACAACCACAGGGATAACTGCGAGCATAGTTGACAGCAGTAGTATTTCATCACTGCCGACAGTGTCTAACACGAAGCATCCGCTGTTTGCAGACAATACAAATCCTTTGGCACCGGACGCCAACGCATCAAATATTGCCACAGCAAGGCACATAAACAATATCCGTTACACCACAAGCAAAGATGATGTGGATCATGTGTATACACAAATCACAAATATTGACTTTGCAGCAGATGACGGAGTGATTCAGCTTGGCGGAGAGTTCGCCGAGGATCATGACAATGCAGATCCTGCGCTGCGCGACGATAACTGGAACCTAAAACTGTCGCCGCTTCCGACACTTTACGGAACGTACACAGGTGAGTATTCGGTGCCCACCAGCACAGACAAAGGCATGTACACCATTCAGAACATGAATATATTCAATGTCAACTATGACACAGTGGTGGATCCTGATCTTGTCGATACCGACCCACTATATGCACTACAAAACGAAGTTCTTAACCGGTCTGTGGGCTTGTTTGAGATGATTGCAGCAGAGGGCGAAATTTCACACTTGACGTTTATCGACCCATATCTTGAAGTAAAGAACACGCACGCTCCTTATGGTTACGGATGGCAAACAGGCGCTCCGGGCACCGGCGCAGACGACGGTAAATATGCAGGTGTTGTGGCAGGCTACAGCAGTGGCTCGATACATCATATCACTGTGATGTCAAACAGTGAAGCAGAGATTATACATGACCGTGATGACGGCTACAACGATGATGGCACCTACAGCGTTAGTGATAGAGACACTACAAATATCACCAATGACTATGTGGGCGGTATTGTGGGTATGATAGGCGTGGCCGACCCGGACGATGATGCACAAGTGGCCGCAATAGAAGATGCTATACATCATGTTTTATTTATGGCGATTGCACCGTCTGAAGAGATGGGCAGCAGTTATTCTACCAACCTTGTGCGTTACGACTATCCTATAGTGGGCACATACCTAACAGAGTCGTATGTGAATTCAAACCCTGATAACGTACTGAGCACAGCTATTGATGACGACAGCTGTTACTATTTGGTGGGCGAGTTGCTTCGTCCGTATACCGACACAGATGCAGACGGTGACCCACTTGATCCAGTACCTGATCATCAAAACTTGAACATTGACAGGGTGACAGATGGTTTCGGCAAGCAGATAAGCACTAATGAGATATATGCTGATATGCAGGATGACACCAGCGACTTTTATAAGAATTTCATGATGAGCTTGGACGGCACAGAGCTTGAATATGCGTTTGTGAGCGGTGTTGCCGATGCTTTGGATGTAGACACTATCAGTAGCGAGCAGTATCCATATCCGTATTTTGGTACTGTGCTTACTAATAATGAAAAGGTAGACTTGACCACACCGGACAAAGACATGAACTTCACATGGCCGATAGCCGAACTGGAAGCATTTAAGGCTGAGTTTGTGTATTATGAAGTTTATGGTAATTTGACGAGTTCGGCCAACACATTCGTAGGCTATTATCAAGAAGACGAGTCCGGCAATGTGTTGAAAGATACGCTGATTAACACAGACGTAGAGACAGAGTATCGTATATTAAATGACGGTTACGCAGTAAGAGTAAACCGTTCGCGTTCGATGCTGGAAGATGCCGACTTGGTACTTAAGATAAACGGTCTTGATGTTACCGAAGCACCGGTAAACTCAAGCATCGGAAACTGGCTTAACAGATATAGCGAAAACTGGCGTTATGACGAGATTAATGACATGCTGCGCTTGGATCCCGACGACACAAGCATTCAGTCGGTGATGGCGTTTAATAACTCTACATTCCATAGCGCAGTGGCCGCTGCTATGTATAACGAAGACACCGATGTTATGCATGTTTCGCTAACAAACGACCGAGAAAATACTACAAACGAAGCATACATTAACCCGCTTTATGCAAAAGCTATTTACCAGAGCGACGCCACAGATGTCAGCGCTATGACCTACAGCGTGCGCTCACCAAGGCATCTTAATAATATAGGCCGCTCTACAAGCATGGAATCTGTAAACTCAAACTTCATACAAGAAATTGATATCAATTTGGATAACTACGGCGCAGTAGTTAGCAATAATAGTGACGACTGGTCGTACAGTATTGGCAATTTGGCTACAATTTACATGAACTTGAAGTGGGGCACTTACGGAGGCTGGTCAAACTTATATTCAAACACGAATGCACGTTCTGTTTCGGCAACAGTTGTGCCGCTTGCAGGTACGTATGATGGCGGTGGAAAGACCATCAAAAATCTTGTGCGCGGAGCTACTGACGGCAACGTTGCCTTGTTTGAGGCCATTGCGCCTACAGGTGTTGTACAAAACTTGACAATTGATAACTTTAATATAACACCGCAAGGTTTGACCGTGGGTGCAACAGTTGCGACTTTGAATGAAGGTACTATTCAAAACGTATCGGTGACAAACTCAACGGTAACGGGAACATTTAATACTTGGCTGAATGACAGCGGCGGTACGAGCTATAACAGACCCTCAACCGTGGGTGGTGTGGTGGCTGAAAATGGCGCTACAGGTATAGTAGATAATGTCACCATAACAAACTCGCAAATACTGCGTGATGAAGTTGGATCGGCTGTTCAATATGGCATACGTTCTTATGGCGCCGGCGGCATCATCGGTGAGAACAGCGGAACACTGACTAATTCCGGCGCGGTGAACACCACCGTTACAGTATACGACAACTTTGCTGGTGGCTTGGTGGGCATCGTTACCGGCGAGGGCACTAGCCTAATTGAAAACAACTACTTTATCCATAGCGGCGAGGACGCTTCGGGCAATCCCGTGGTGCCTGTTGGCTATGACTCTTCCGCAAGCTTGACAAGCGCCAACCCGAGATACTCCATAGGCGGTATTGTGGGCGGTATTGTTAATAATGAAACGATTGCCACAGGAAGCTATGTTACAGATACAGGCACGGTGAACGATAACTTGTATATGGCGATAGCACCTACAAGCCCTGCCGTTACAGACACAATTTACCCGATAGTAGGCGCTTTGGGCATTGATGGGTTTACACTTTCGGATAACGTGTTCCTTTCAGGTACATATTATTCTAACGACAATGCAACATGGAGACAGTATCAATACAACACCTCGAATGTGCATGGTGTTGACAAAGGTGTGGACGCAATAAGAGGCGCAGAAAGTGCCGATATAGATCTTACACCATATGCATCGTTATCCTTGCCTTATGCAAGGACACGTCCTGCACAACCGGATGAATTTGATGGTGGCACAGGAACAGTGGTGAATGTAGATAACTTTACTGCAAACTTCTTCTTTGACGAAAAACCTTCGAACTTTGTTGAGCCGGGCGCTACCATTCCTTTAAAGCTGGAAATAGAAAACACTTCGACGAATGACATTACACTCGGCGATTTTAGTACCTTAAGAATCAGGCTGGGTAGCTATATGGACTATATCAACTATAATGGATTTTATTTAGGAAGTGGAATAACTGTTTCGACAGACACTCCGGGCTTTACACCTGTTGATGCAAGCTTTTTGTTCGATTCTACAGGTAAAATGATAACTTTCGATACATCTACAGCTACTATGGCAGACATAGCAATTCCTGCCGGTGGAAAAGTGATATTTACGTTTGATTTGTTGGCAAAAACAGAGTTTACGGCGCGTGGTGAGACTAATCCTACTGAGTATTACCATGTGGCTATGGAAGCAGATATAACGGTGGATACAGGCTCAGGAGACGCAAGCTCAGTATTGAGAAGTGATAAGCTGTATATTCAGCCGGAAACCTTAATTACAAAAACGTATAATAACGGAAATACTATTGTACCGTCTACAAATGGAACAGACATAACTTTCCCGGTAGAGATCAACATGACTACCTCGAATATGTCAGGATATTTCCAAAAAGGTGTGATGACTGATGTCATACCTAGCGGTATAGTGCTGGATGAAGCTAGTTTAGGTATAGAAATTGACGGTGTGCCAGTAACATCGCCGACAAACGGTACACACTATACCTATGCCGGAAATGAGCTAAAAATACTGAATCTTAATCTGACATCATCGGTGAAGGTGACGTATGATGTAACTTATGCCGGAAGCGACGCAAGCTTTGCAATGAGCACCAGCTACGACGTTGATGTTTACAAAGCTGCAACAAACGTAAAATACGTAGATAATTTGTTCAAATATGAAAGTACGTTGATACTTGGATCGCCTACGCCGTCTCCGGCACCTCCAGCACCCGCACCGTCTCCGTTTAGCTTACCGGCAGATACATTATCAAGCTCCGATGCAGATGGCTCCGGTACAGGTGACGGCTCCGGTACAGGCGATGGCTCCGGTACAGGCGATGGCTCCGGTACAGGTGATGGCTCCGGTACAGAATAAGGGTATATACAGATGAGTGTATATTTCGGTAATATTATGAAAAAGAGGCATGCGAGTGAATAAGCTTAAAAAAATACTTAAAGATAAAAAGGGCGCATCATTGATGATGGTGTTGGCTTGCATGGTGTTTTTGGTGACACTGGCGGCGTCAACGTTAATATCCGCTCTTGGTGCTGCCTCGGTTACAGGAACTCAAAAAGATAAAGCAAGAATAGATCTTTTGGCAGAGTCGTTGCAGATATCGTTGCAGGGGATGCTGAATGAAGATACTGTGGGTGCAGACAATTTGCAAACGGCTATTGTGCGCTCGGTGTATAATTATTCGCAGGATCCTACCGTTTTGGAAAACGGACTTTTTGATACAATGACAGTGTCGATTGACGAAGAAGTGATAGACCCCCTTACAAGTGCAAGTACCACAGAAACACATAGCTTTGAGTGCAAGCTGGATCAGACACAAATGCTGGTGACAGGAACAGATGTGAGTGGTGTTATATGGATAGAAGTGAAGATCGATCTTGATCCATTGGACACAAGTGTTACAGGTGAGGCCGTGTATAAGATTGGATACAGGCTGAATAGTGCGGCCGTGTATGATCCAACAGCGGATGCAATTACTACATATGGAAAGTGGGCTTTAGTGGCTTATGAAAAAGTTGAAAGCTAGGCTGGCGAATACGCTGCGTAATCGCAGAGGCGAGATGTTGATTGAAACTATTATCTCAATCATGCTTTTTGTGGTTTTGATGGTCACAGTCACCACTATTATCACATCTGCGACAAGAGGTCTTCGCTCGACACAGCGTGAAGCAGAGAATGTTCAAGATACTGTGAATGACATGGTGATTAGGTCTGCTTCATTGACACCTCAAGTGACGGATATCACCGTTACTCTTGAGAATAGTGCGCTGACAGGCTCGGGCACAACCCCCGTGACTGTGACACAAGAAGCACAGCTTACATCAGATGAAGGTATGCTTTATTTTTACATAGAGCCTTCGACACCAGCGGGTCCTTGATATCAGGCATAACAGAACACAAAATATCTGTACAGTAGGAACAAATATGAAACTATTTAAACGTCTCAGATCAAAAAAAGGATTTACACTTATTGAAATGGTTATCACCATTACGGTGATGGTTATTATCTTAGGGTTTATTACTAATATCTTTGTGCAGACTATGCGCATTGAGGCAGAAGTGGTAGATATAGGCCAGATGGAAGTTGTGGCAACAGAGTCGATGTCGGAAATTATTGAAGATTTGCGGATGGCAAAAGCTGTGGATACAAGTGATCCCGATGTGTTGTCGATTACTACAGACAGTTATGTTGCGAAATACAGTATTGATGCGACAGAAAAAATCCTCATGCGTGAATATGAAAATGCTGATGTGCCGGGCGCAAAGCCTGTGCTTGATGAAAGATTTTACATGGAGTATAGCATGGCGCTGACATGGACACCGGACGGAGATCCAGCACTGGGCGACTATACAGTGACGCTAGAAGTGGTGATTTCAGAGAAAGATGATACTGAAATT
Organism: uncultured Oscillospiraceae bacterium; assembly: GCA_964367945.1. GTDB lineage: Bacteria > Bacillota > Clostridia > Oscillospirales > Ruminococcaceae > JAAYCI01. Next base: position 39,692 of record CAYIZZ010000006.1, read on the forward strand.
TACAGGGAAGAATATGTAGTTCGGCCAAGCTATATGAACGCAAACACGTAATGTAAAATATAGGCGATATTAAAAGCCACCCATTTGAGGGTGGCTTTTTTTGCCCCCGCACCCTGCCAAGAGCCGCCTTTCGATTCCCATACTTTGTAGCAAAGTGAAAAGGCGCCATAAGGCTATACAAACATAAAAAAAGACACCGAGCTTTACTCGGTGCCGATTGGGTGCAGCCTCAGGCTGCTGGTGAGAGTGCTGTTATAGGAATCACTTAAAAATGGACATAAGCATAAAAAAGACACCGAGCTTCACTCGGTGCCGATTGGGTGCAGCCTCAGGCTGCTGGGGGGAGTGTTGTTATAGGA